>JAYTKL010000212.1:0-2248 GCA_043730305.1 Deinococcales bacterium
TTCCTTTAAACCCAAATACCAACCAAACGCAACCGACATCTGCCAGCCCAGTCTGGCCCCCCAAACCAGGTGAAGCCTGGACGATGACCATTGACGGACGTGCGCCCTGGCTAATCAATTTTGACAAACTCGATAAGGACGGCGACCCAACCGGTCCTGCCACGCAATCGGGTGCTAAATTTACTGCGTTTGCGTACCTTGACAACGGCGAATACGTTTTCGAAATCACCGATGGTAAAATCGTGACCGATTGCGTTTTTACCAAATTACAAGTCCAGGGCAATGCTTTTGTTGGCGGCAAAGCCTATTCGGGCGATGCCAATTCGAATTCGATTCCACCACTGAATAAGGCTTGCAGTGCTGCCCTTGGAAGTGGGCAAGCCGTACAACAGCCGCAACCACAGGCTCAAGCCTTAAATTGGCCTCCACAATTGGCGGTTGGACAAAACTGGGATTACCGACTTGGAACACGTCCAGTGGTTTACCACGCCAATTTTGCCAGTGTCACCAACAATGTTTACAAAGGCGATCTGATCACCGACGGCTCGGGCGACCCAATCGCCAAACGTGCTCTAAGTGTGGTGTTCTCGAGCAAAGATGACGCTCTGATTTCTTTTGCTGAAGACCCACAAGGTGGTATCACCGGATGCTTGTTCATTGGCAAAGACAGCATCAAAAACAATACCTACACTGGTCCTGCCTTGTACAAAGCACCCGGTGCTAAAGATTACGCCGATCTCAACTTTAATTGCGTCATGAACGCCGTTACTGCCGCTGTAACCCAAGTCCAAACTGGAAATTTAACCCCAATCTGGCCACCAAAACCATCTGAAAACTGGACGTTGACCATCGATGGTCTAGCCCCTTGGGCAATCAACTTTGACAAACTTGACAAGGACGGCGATCCGACCGGAACTGCTGTTCAATCGAACGCAAAATTTGTTGCTTACGCTTACAAAGACAAAGATGGTTACGAGTTTGAACTGAGCGACGACACCACCGTTTACTTTTGTACGTTCGCCACCTTGCAAATTCAAGGCAATGCTTTTGTTGGCGGTAAAGCCTACTCTGGTCCGAAAAGTGCAAGTTCTATTCCAAGCCTGAAAAAATCTTGCGCTGTCGCCATCGGCTCGAGCGCCAGTGCGAACACCAACACGGGCGGTTCAACTTTGGGCGGAATTTTTGGCAGTACCACCAATACAAATACCAACGTCAACTCAGGCTTGAGCTGGCCCGTTCAGGTTGCCCCGGGTCAAATCTGGTCGGTCAACGTCAAAAACCTGGTCTTTCAACTCAAACTCGAGCGCGTCAACAACGGCATCACGATTGGTACGGCAACCGCCAGCAATGTCGAATTGGCTGGTGGTTTTGCCACCCAGGGCGACAACCTGAATTTGATTTTGACCGATGGCACGGCAACAATTCTGTGCACATTCGGGCGCTCGAGCATTCAGGGGCAAACCCTGAATGGTCAAGCCACATACACCGAAAAACCAAACGCCGCCGAACAAACCTGGGGTGCGTGCAGCGCCACCCTCGCACCAAAAGTCAGTGGCAATGCAGACCCGATCAGTTATAGGCACAATAGTGTTCTCGAGGCTCAAGTTTCGATGTTGCGTCACTTCTCGAGTTGGTAATCAAAACTCAGTTTGAACCCCGTCAACAATTTGGCGGGGTTTTTTCATGCCGCAACTCGGGTAGACTGTTACCAAGGAGAAAACATGCCTCGAGAAACTTTTGCCAGCAGCAACGCCCCAGCCGCCATTGGACCGTACTCGCAAGGGGTCAAAACCGTTCACGGACTGGTTTTCTTGTCCGGTCAAACCCCGATTGACCCGACCACGGGCGAGCTTGTCGCGGGTGGAATCACCGAACAAACCCAGCAGGTTTTTAAGAACATTGCCGCCGTGCTCGAGGCGGCAGGGAAAACCTTTGATGATGTTGCCAAGTGCAATGTTTACCTGGCAGACATGGCGGATTTTGCCGCCATGAACGCCGTGTACGGCAGTATTTTTGCTGCGCCGTTTCCAGCCCGAACCACGGTTGCCGTGCGCGAATTGCCCAAGAAATGCTTGGTCGAAATCGAGTGCATCGCGCAGTAAAACATTTCAAACTGAGGCTCGAGATTTGAGATGCTCGAGCTTTTTTCATGCCTCGTGTTGCCATACTTTTGGTTTCGAGGTATAGTTTATCCATGAACCTCAAAGGCAGTCTGCCAACCCTGATCCTCGAGTCGCTGTCACGCGGA
>JAYTKL010000213.1:0-6446 GCA_043730305.1 Deinococcales bacterium
TACATCAACGACGTTATTGTTCAAACACCAACCGGCAAGGGGTATTATCCAGATGTTTTTGTGACTTGCGATTCAAGTGCAGACTCAACCCGAGTTGCCTTGCGTCCCAGCATCATCATCGAGGTTCTATCACGAACCACCGAAGTCATAGACCGTATCGAAAAATGGGAGCAATTTCAAAAAATACCGAGCCTCGAGCATTACGTTCTGCTTTCACAACGCGAACCAATTGCAGAAATGTATTCTCGTCAAGGCGAAAAATGGTTGTACGAACGGTTTACAGGAGACGACCTTGTGAAATTTCCAAGCCTCGAGTTTGAAGTAAGGCTTTCAAATTTGTACAAAAATTTGCCTCCGCTCGAAGAAGGCGAATAAACAACCATCGCTCGAGCCACAAACTCGAGCGACGATTGTGGATTTAACTTTAAGCTTTGTTTGGAACGCTGACCGTCAAACGGTGCAAGCCACTGGCGGCTTCGGGCAGGCTGTCGCGCTCTTCGCTGCCTTGAACCACGCCATCGGCGTAGCAACGCACGATAAACTGCCGTCCGCTTTTAATGTCACCCGAATCAGATGTGCCAGCCTCTGCCGTCCAGTCAAGCGTCCACTGCGTCCAAGCCCACTTGCTTCGTTTGGGCTGCAGTTGTGCTTCAAGCCAAGTGTCGCCGCCATTGGTGGACACTTCGACTTTGGTAATTTCCTTATTGCCCGCCGCCGCAATGCCCCTGGCTTTCACAACCTCGCCTGGTTTAAATACCAAACCTCGCGTTGGGTAATCGATCCTCGAGAGTGGCGCAATAAACGCGGTTTTGCTCCAACCACGGTTTGCCCAGTAGCCTGGTTTTTCGTCGGCTGTAAAAGTAATTTTGGTCAGCCAACGCGGTTGTTTCATGCCAAAACGTCCTGGAACAATCACCCGAAGCGGAAAGCCGTGCTTGTAATTGAGCGCCTCGCCATTCATGCTGTACGCCAGCATCACATCTTGCTCGAGTGCGTCGCGCAGGGCAATGGACTCGTAAAAACCATCTTCGGCTTCCCAAGTCACCCATTTTGCCCCAGGTTGCACGCCGACTTTATCCATTAAATCTTTAAACTTCAAACCAGTCCAAATCGCGTTGCCGATCAAATCACCGCCAATAGGGTTGGAAATGCAGCACATCGTCAACTCGAGATCAACGGGTTTAAAAGTCTTCAGGTCGGCAAGCGCAAATTTCTGTGGTGTTTTCACCAGACCGTCCACCTCGAGTTTCCAGTTGTTCTCAGCAATCCGTGGGTCGAGTGCTTCGTTGTTGATCGACACGTAATAAAAATCGTCTTGACTGGTAATCCCTTCGGGCAGAACGACTCTGCTCGAATTTGCGGCAGCGTTTGTGGCATTGGCGTTACCGCTCGAGTTTGTAAACAACGGACGCAACGCACCCGCCACGCCAGCGCCAAACAAGCCAAGTGATGCGAGGCTTAAAGTGTTCAGTACACCGCGTCGTTTGGGATCGGTTTGCACGGGTGAGAGTGCGAAACGCAAGCCAATATACAAAAGTCCATAAACCAGCGCCCAGATTGGATTGACGAACAACAGCGATACGACCGCAACCACCAAACCACCAATCATGGGCGGCACAAGCCCGAGCAGGGTCAGACCGCCAACCCAGGCGAACAGCACGCCGACGAAAGCAAAAATTTTACCACCCTCGCCGAAGCCAAAAATTTTGTGCACCAACTGAAACATGGCTGGAGTGCCAAGTTGATAGGTTGCCCAGTTGTACAGTTTTTCGGCTGGGAACGGCGCGAGGTTAGAAAGCCGTGCAATCAAACCAAGGGCAGACAGTGCAACACTGGCAATAAATCCAATTAAAAGCGCAGGTATCATGATTTAGCATACGCGCATCAAAAGAAAATGGTTCAAACCCAAAATACAAACTGAATTCTTTGCGCCTTATTTCCAACCGCGTTCGTTGTACATCGTGTGCCAACGCTCGAGACGCGCATCCAACTCAATTCGGGCGTCTTCGGTGGTGGTCAGTATTGACGCGTCAGGCTCGGCTTTAAACCAGGTTTCTTGGCGTTTGGCAAGTTGCCGGGTTGCCAAGTTGATGCGCCGCTCAACTTCCTCGAGTTGAATCACACCAGTCAAATGATCCATGGCTTGTTTGTAACCGATGGCTTGAAACGAGGTCAGGCGTTTTCCGTCTTTGACAAAATCCAGGCTCAGTTCGGCGGCTTCCATGATTAACCCAGCTTCGATCATGGCTTTGGTGCGGGCTTCGATTCTGGCTTCAAGCGATCCTCGAGGCGGCAAAAGCACCACTTTGGAATACAAATAGGCGGCTGGCTTCAAGGCGAAAGCGCTCGGTGGTTTGCCCGTCGCACGGTAAATCTCGAGCGCCCGCAAAATCCGTCTGGGATTGCGTTCAGCCCGAATGGCATCTTCTGGGCTGGCTTTCTCGAGTTCTGCCAGCATCACATCCAAGCCTTTGTTGGCAAGTTCAGCCTCGAGTTGCGCAATTGCGTTTTGGTTGGAAGCTGGCGTGGTTGGCAAACCTTGCGCCAAACTGCGAATGTAAAATCCTGTCCCTCCGACCACCAGCGGAATTCGTTTGCGCGATAAAATATCACCGATTATTTTTTCGGCTTGTGCCACCCAAGTGCTGACGCTGTACTCGTCTCCAGGTTCGATCAGGTCAATCATGTGATGCACAATATTGCCGCGCTCGGAAGAACTTGGTTTGGCGGTGCCAATATCCATTCCTCGGTAGACCATCATGGCGTCCGCACTGATGATTTCGACTGGGTAACGGGCAGCCATCTCGAGAGACAGCGCGGTTTTGCCGCTGGCGGTCGGTCCTGCGAGCACAGGAATCGGCAGTGTTCTGATAGCGGCGCTTCGATTCACGCTCTTACTGTACCGTCCTGGACAAAACGGCACAATGGCTTAAAATCCGCTATACTGATGCACGCGAGCCGTTTCTTGCGCTCAGAAATCAGAATCTGCCCGCCACACTCGAGATTTTCGGGTGTGGATTTTTTACCAAAATGACAGGAGATAAAAATGGCAAAACCAAATTTGTACAACTTGCCCGCCGGCGAAAATGCGCCCGAAATCATCAATGTCGTGATCGAAGTGCCAAAAGGCGGCTCAAACAAGTACGAGTACGACAAAGACCTGGGCGTCATGAAACTAGACCGTGTCTTGTTTGCCAGCATGTCCTACCCTGGCGATTACGGTTTTATCCCCTCGACTTTGGGTGGCGACGGCGACCCTTTGGATGTCGTACTGCTTTCAACCCATGCGTTTGTTCCTGGTGTTCTGGTCGAGGCTCGAGTGGTTGGAATGCTGGTCATGAAAGATGACAAGGGCGAGGACGAAAAAATTTTGGCAGTCACCCACAACGACCCGCGTTTTACCGACACCGTCGAACTCGAGGATATCGCCGCGCACGTACTGGACGAGATCGAGCATTTCTTCTCGGAGTACAAGACGCTCGAGGGCAAAGCCGTTGAAACCAAAGGTTGGCGCAACCGTGTCGAGGCGATGGAAGAAATTTTATACTGTATTGAACGCGGCAAACGCGTGCCGATAGTTGGTTGAGATTTTTTGTAAATTTTTCTTCTCGAGTCGCAACAAATCGTTTCGGCTCGAGTTTTCCTTTTCAGCAAAAGCATTCGCCAGGAATGGATTGATTCGGAATTTGAAATTCCCATAATTTGGTTTGAGGACGTTTTTAAATCCAACTCAATTTGACGAAATCCACAACAAAGTGTTACGCTAATTACAGATTTTACATTATATTTTAGCCTTGTGGGTTAGGTTTCTATCAGTTCCAAAGATCGAAATCAGATCACTCGAGATCAACTGGCTCAAGCACCGCAATGTCCTGGTTTTCAAACCGAATCAGAAAAATTTAGCAATTCGGCTTGCAATCACAAGCCAAAGGAGTCTTTATGGACACCAAGCAAATTCTTGAACATTGGATGGGACACCGTCGCCTTTCACGCCGTACCCTCGAGTTATTCCCCGAAGAACAGTTGTTTACCTTCAGTATTGGCAACATGCGACCTTGTGGCAAACTGGCACTCGAGATGCTGCAAATCATTCCAACCTTAAAGGGCGTGGCTTCTGGCGAGTGGAAATGGCAATCGGCATATGATGATGTCAGTACCAAACAAGAACTTTTGAAAGCCTGGGACGAAACCGACGCGCAATTGCTCGAGATTTGGAAGGGTGTAACGGTTGACCGTTTGAATGCCGTCGAAGCCGACAATTTCTGGATGCCAGAGGCGACCAGCAACCTCTGGAAAGTTCAGTATTGGGTGGACAACGAGATTCATCATCGTGGGCAGGGTTATGTGTATTTGCGGGCGCTGGGCATCGAACCGCCAGCTTTTTGGGAGCGATAAAATAACGTTCAGCAAAACTCGAGCGCAACCATCAAGATGTTCGAGCCTCTCCCGTCACATTTCAAACATAAGGACTTCTGGACTGGTATTATTGATGCCACAAGAAACGTGAGAAAATGACCACTCAAAAACAAATTAAACATTACATTGCAAGTCAACCCGAATCAAAACGCGCCGACATGGCGGCATTGCATCAAATCATGCTACAAATTATGCCAGCAGGTCAATTATGGTTTTTAGATGGGAAGAACAGCGAAAACAAAACTGTTTCCAATCCAAATATTGGATATGGACTTCGTACCATCAAATATACTGATGGAAAAACCAAAGATTTTTATCAAGTTGGTATGAGTGCAAACACAACTGGAATCTCCATCTATATTCTTGGCATTGAGGATAAGAACCACTTAGCCCAGACTTATGCAAAAAAACTTGGCAAGGCAAGCGTAAGCGGATATTTCATTAAGTTTAAAACACTAAAAGACATAAATATTGATATACTCGAAGCGGCGATACGCGATGGGTTGAGACATCACATTTAGCAAACAGTACACAGTCAACACGGAACATAAATCTCGAGTACCCCGAAATCTTGGTGTACTCGAGATTTTCGTATAGCAATGTTTGAGAAATCATGTTTTGATTGCAGTGAAACCTTGAACTTTCAGACGGTGTTTGAACCATTATGGGCTACTCGAGCCAACTTCATTGTTCAAGGTTCTGGCAGCCTCGTTTTGATAACCCAGATTTTTCGTGGTGAACACGGTTTCTCAACCATAGGACATGGCTTTCTGTTATAGACAGAATTCACTTTGAAATGGTATGATTGAGCGTTCGCTCAAGGTGAATTCAACATCACCTTTTTACCCATCAGACTCGAGAAACGTGGCACTTTAAAACCGCCCAATCTCGAGCCAGCAAAACCCTGGAGGAATATGTCAAACGCCGTCATACCTGTCGAAATCACCGATGAAGTCAAAACCGCATTTATCAATTACGCCATGTCCACCATCGTGGATCGTGCGCTGCCCGACGTGCGCGACGGTTTAAAACCCGTACAACGGCG
The DNA here is from genome assembly GCA_043730305.1 of Deinococcales bacterium. Classification (GTDB taxonomy): domain Bacteria; phylum Deinococcota; class Deinococci; order Deinococcales; family JAAFIG01; genus JANXTZ01. The sequence goes on from JAYTKL010000213.1 coordinate 5,462, forward strand.
CATTTTGTACGCCATGTTGCAAGAGGGGCTTTCGCCTGGGCGCAAACACCAAAAAAGTGCGGGCGTGGTCGGTGAGGTCATCAAAAAGTATCACCCGCACGGCGACAGCCCGATTTACGAGGCGATGGTTCGCATGGCGCAGTCCTGGAACTTGCGCTACCCAGTCGTGGACGGTCAAGGCAACTTCGGTAGCATTGACGGCGACCCTGCCGCCGCTTACCGTTACACCGAAGCCCGCATGACCAGGGCTGCCGAGGTGATGCTCGAGGATATCGAAAAAGAGACGGTTGATTTCAAACCGAATTTTGACGAAACCACCGAAGAGCCAACCGTGCTGCCTGGTGGCTTTCCGTACATGCTGGTCAACGGTGCGGTCGGTATTGCCGTGGGCATGGCAACCAACATTCCGCCGCACAACCTGACCGAAATTTGCAATGGTTTGCTCGAGATCATCAGAAATCCTGAGATCAACTTGGATGATCTGATGAAAATCGTGCCTGGACCAGATTTCCCAACGGGTGGACGCCTTGGCAAAAAAGGTATTCGTGAGGCTTACGCCAGCGGTCAGGGCAGCATTCGGGTGCGCGGTAAAGCCCGCATTGAGGAAATCAAGGGGCGCAGCCAGATCGTGATTACCGAAATTCCGTATCAGGTCAACAAAACCAATTTGCTGACCACGATTTCGGCGCAGTACCGCGAGGGTAAAATCCCTGATATTGCCGCGCTGCGCGACGAGTCGGATCGCACCACGCCAGTTCGGATTGTGATCGAACTCAAACGCGGCACGCTGCCAGATTTGGTGCTCAATCAGCTTTACAAGCACACACAGTTGCAAACCAGTTTCAACATCATCAACTTGGCGATTGTCAACGGTGCGCCCAAGGTGCTGGCATTAAAAGAGGGCATGACCCTGTTCCTGGATCACCGCAAAAACGTGGTCACGCGCCGCGCCAGGTACGACCTGAAAAAAGCTCGAGAGCGCACC
>JAYTKL010000214.1:0-5290 GCA_043730305.1 Deinococcales bacterium
AAATTGCGTTTGAAGGCTGTTCAAGCGGCTTGGGATGAGTTAGATCGATTTCGAGATGTTTATTCAGGTTTAAGTGTTAAGTCTGCGTAAGGTCAGCTCGTAATTGGTGTTTGCTCCTCCTTTATCGCCCGGCGTCTGGTCTTCTTTGCTCCACTTGCTGCCGTCAAACACCCAGCGTTGACGGTCAATGCTGTAGGTTGGATCATCCCAGACCGCCAGGAAGTACACCGAATCTGCGGTGTAGACCGACTTCATGGTTACGGTGGATTCGCTCTTGTTGCCTGCGCCTGGGGCTGCCGCCTCGATGGTTTTGAATTGCAACGCTGGTGCGCTGCCCCAGAAAGCCTCCGATGCCACGCCGTCCAAAACTGGTGCGCTGGTCAAGCGGTAAGACTCGAGCACAGGGTTTACTGCCGAAGCCAAACTCGAGAATGTGCCAAGTGCAAGTAACATCTGCCACTTTTTCATAAATTCCTCCTTCAGTCTGATTTGACTGATTGATACCCTCAGAGGATGTCGCTCGAGGATTACCAAGTCATTACCGCGTCTTGTATTTTGAGAGTGCTCGAGCACAACATTAAAGTTTACTCAAGGTCTTGGGTGGTAATGCTGCGGTAATAACAAAATCGCAAACTGGCATCGAATCATTCCAGTATCAAAGATCGGTCTGTTGGTTTTTGTGTCTCTCGAGCTTCGGTGTTTTGTTCCCGCAAGATTGCAGGTTGGAGGTTTAATATGAAAAAAGCTTTTGTGGTGATTGGAATTCTTGGTCTGGCATCGCTTGGTTTGGTGTTGGCGCAGGGCATGATGGGCGGTTACAGCCAGGGCATGATGGGCGGAATGCGAATGGCGGTGTACACCGCAAATGCCAAACCGCTTTCGGATGCCAAGGCATACAAAAGTTTGGGCGATTACGCCGCCCGTTACGGCACAAACATCAAACTCAAAGACATCATGACCTTTACCGAGAACGTCTATGCTCAGGTGGTGGATGCCAAAACGGGTGCGGGTTACGGCGAGATTCTGTTTGATCGCTACAGCGGCAGCGTCCAACCCGAACCAGGACCAAACATGATGTGGAACACCCGTTACGGCATGGGCTGGGGCGGCTCGAGCATGATGGGCAACAACACCGTGATGGGCAACAATGGCATGATGGGAAAAAACCCAGCCGCGCCAAGCCAAGTCACAGTGCCAACACAAGCCGCCGTGCGTTATGCCGAACCAGCCGCGCAGAAACTTGCCAAGCAATTCTTGGCGGGTTACTTGCCAAACACCAAACTTCATGAAGGTCAGGGGTTCCCTGGGTATTACACCTACGATTACGGGCGCAATGAAATCGAGGGCATGTTGAGCGTCAACGCCTTCACTGGTGAAATCTGGATTCACACCTGGCATGGTTCGTTCATCATGGAAAAAATGTAAACCAAAAAGACAACCAAATCATTGCGCTCAGTCTCGAGATTGGGCGCAATGTTCGTAACGCGTCGGTAATGACCAAGCTCGAGAATTCACCTTCGGAGGCATTTATGTTCTCAAAAATCCTCATCCCAACCGATGGCACACCCTGCTCCGAACACGCCACCCGCGTGGCATTCGATTTGGCAAAACGTCTGAACGCTCGGGTGCTTTTAACCCACATTGCCGATGAACGCGGAACCAGCCCATTCAGCGAACGACGAGGGGTACGGCAACGCTTTGGCAAAGTCATGCTCGAGTATTGGGTGGACGAAGCCAAACGCCTTGGTTTGCTCGCCAGTTGCATGCTCGACTCGAGCCGCAATGTGATCGAGTCCATAGTCAACATGGCAAGCGAAGAACATTGCGACCTGATCGTGATGGGCACACATGGGCGCGAAGGCATTCCACGTTTGGTGCAGGGCAGTGTTGGTGAAGGCGTCTTGCGCAACACGCCCTTGCCGGTCATGCTGGTGCATCACACTCCACGTCCATATGAGCCGCTTTATCTTCGGATTTTGGTGCCAGTGGACGGTGAGGAAATCAGCAATACCGCCCTGGCACATGCCGCCGAACTGGCACAGTCGCTCAAAGCAACCCTTGATGTGCTGCATGTGATTCCTGTACCTGAAAGTTCAAGAAATTTCAGGAGCACAAGCCAAGATGTACAGCGCTTCGTGAACGAAGCCGAAAACCAAAGCCACGAGATTATCGCCAGCGCCTGGTTTCAGATTCGCGCCAGTGCCATCGAACCCAGCCGCATCGAGGTGTTTGAAACGCATCTGAATGGCGCAAAAATTCAGGATGTGATCTTGCGCCACGCCAAACAACGCAAGATTGACCTGATCGTGATGGGCACACACACCCGAACTGGTTTGGCTCGGTTTGTGCTGGGCAGCGTAGCAGAGGGCGTTGTGCATCACGCAAGCTTGCCAGTGCTGCTGGTGCGCGGACTCGAGGCTCGGGAGTCTGAAACCGTCACGCCACTGGAGGAAACCTTGCTTCCCAATTTCAAGCTCGAGGCTACACCACACAGGCAGCTTGATCGTTGAGCATTGACTTGCCCATGAGCGAACCCCTGGCAGGTTGGCTGGGGGTTTTTTTTAAGCCTGGAGCGGTCTGTAAGCTTAAACCTCGAGCCTCGGGATTTGGGTTTTGAGTGCTGGAATTGATCATGAAACCTCCAAGGTCGAGTTTGAACCTTGTTCGTCGCAAACACTTTTGCCTTTGTTTGAGCGCACCAAAAGCAATTTATTGGCGGTAATCCCTCGGTAACAAAAGTGTTCTACAGCACCTTGCACAATGTTTGACGCGAAGCGATTCCGCCCGAAGGTGCGTCTTGGAATCAAGAAGCGTCAGACATTGGCGACCAGAGGGAGTGGCAACAGACAGCGGTTTTCATAGGAGTGAGAGCGCGAAGCGACCCAAGCCCGTAAGGTGCTGCTTTAAGGGTCAAGAAGCGCGTCAACGAATATGAAAACCGCTGTATAACCACCGATGACCCCAGTCTCGAGTGGCAAAAATGGTGACTTCAAGACCTTCAAACGTCCAGCTCGAGTCAGTTGTCGCCTGTTCTTGCCATGACAGGAGGATTGTGTGAGACGACGTGTTTACTACAGACGTGCCGCCAAACAGTTTTTGTCAGGTACACGGTTAAATTGAATTGGTTCAGGCGGGTTTAAAAAGCCTCAAGGAATAGACGGATTTGCTCGATCTTGAACGCGAACAGGACCAGATCAAACGCTTGGAACGAAAAAATTCTCGCTCGAGATTGTGGCAACATTGACATCACCGAGTATCTACAAGGCGGTGAACGAATTCGCTCGAGGATCACAGGCTTGATGCTTTACAGGGTTTTGCGAAAACGCAGTGCCGCCAAGCCGAGCATGAACACGGCAAACGCTCCAAGCGCCACAATTTCAACCCACAGATTCTCCAAGCCGGCACCACGCAACATCACGCCCCTCGAGACGCGCAAGAAATAACGCAGCGGCACCAGGTACGAAATCGCGTTGAAAAACGGGATCATGCCCTCGAGTGGGAACAGCAAACCCGACAAGAAGATGCTTGGGAAGAGGTAAGCGATGGTGCCGAACATCGCCTGAATCTGGTTGCGGGTGATGGTTGAAATGACAATGCCGACGCTCAAAGAACCCAGCACGAACAGCACCATTGCCAGCGCCAGAATGCCAAGGTTGCCGCGAACTGGCACGCCAAAAATCCAGACCCCCATCACCAGCACGATCACGGCATCGAGCAAACCAAATGCCAGGTACGGCACGATCTTGCCGAGCACCACCTCGAGCGGTCTTATCGGTGTGGCGATCAATGCCTCCATGGTGCCGACCTCGTATTCGCGCACGATGGCGATGGCGGTCAACAGCACGGTAATTTGGGTTAAAATCAAACCGATCAAACCTGGCACCATGTAGACCGCGCTGCGGTTTTCGGGATTGTAGAGTGTTTCAAAAGTGGCTGAAAGTGGTGCGGTCAAACCTGGTGTGGACAGCGCCCGACCCGCGATCAACTGGGTTGCCACCTCCTGAATTGCTGCCGACGCCTGCGCCCTAATCTGGCTCGAAAGACTTGGGTCAGAACCATCCACCAGCAATGTAAACGGCACCGCTTTGGCGCGGCGAGCGGCAAGTTGCGCACCCAGCGGAATCTCGAGCACGGCATGGGTTTGACCTTGACGCACCGACTCGAGGGCGGCAAAACTGGAGTCAAAACGTTGGGCTTTAAAGCGCTGGTCTTTCTCAAAGGCACGCACCAGCGCCGTGCTCACACGATCTTGCGAGGCATCGAAAACCGCCAAGCCAATCTCTTTGACCGTGCCGTTGAGGGCATAACCGAACATCACCAGCAGCACGATTGGCAAAATCACAATCAGTCGTGAGAGCGCCGGATCGCGCAACACTTGACGAAATTCTTTGCGAGCCATTGCCGCAATTCGTCCCCACGCCGAAGCACCCTTCACAGGGGTTTCCCCGCAGCCTGTTTTGACAAAAACACAAACGCATCCTCGAGCGTGGCAGCCACCGATCGAACCTCGTGCCCGATAGGCTCGAGGTCTTGGGCTTGAATGGACTCATCGGTACTCAAGCGAAGTTGGGTGCCCGTAATCCAAGCGTCGCGCACGCCAGGCAACAATTTTGCCTCGCGCAGTGCCACTGCCAGATCGTTCGCCCCAAGTTCAAAAAACCGTCCCGGGATGCTCGAGCGTAAATTTTCTGGGCGACCCTCGGCGATCAACTTGCCGCTCGAGATCATGGCAAGGCGGTGGCAACGCTCGGCTTCGTCCATGTAGTGGGTGGTGACAAAAACCGTTGTTCCTTTGAGCGCCAGGTCATAGATCATGTCCCAAAGTTCGCGTCGCCCCACAGGGTCCAGCCCCGAGGTCGGTTCGTCCAGAAAAACCAGTCGCGGTTGATGCACGATGGCTGTGGCAATTGACAAGCGCTGACGCCAACCGCCAGAGAGTTCCGCTGCCAGACTCCGTTTGCGCTCGGTCAGTTGCAAGCGCTCGAGGGTTCGTTTGACCGCATCGTTGACGGCTCGAGGTGCGAGAAACAAACGGGCTTTGAACGCCAGGTTTTCTTCAACCGTCAAATCGCTGTAAACGCTGGCGCGTTGGTTGGCATAACCAATGTTGGCTTTCAACGCATCCGGGCGCGTCAATGGTTCGCCCGCAACCATCGCCGTGCCGCTCGAGGGTTGCAACACACCACAAAGCATTCGGATGGTGGTGGTTTTGCCCGCACCGTTGGGACCCAGGCAACCAAAAACCATGCCTTCGGGCACGCTCAGATTGAGTCGGTCAACAACCGTCTGA
>JAYTKL010000215.1:0-20528 GCA_043730305.1 Deinococcales bacterium
GAAGTCCAAACGAAATTCGTCCATCCCTGGATTGCACAAAGTTGGCAATGGTGTACGGGCGATCTGGTGGCGCATCGAACAACCAATCACCGCCATACGCTTGCTTGAACCCCTCTGGAAGCCCCTGCAAGCTTGGATTCGTGTTTGCAGGCTCGAGCAGTGATTGAAACGAATTCTCAAAGGTTATGGCAACAGGCTGCATAAAATAGTTTAACTCAGATGTTGAGTTTATATTTGAGTTTGCCACGCAATATCGTTAAATTGGCGGCGCAACTCGAGAATGCCAGATTGAACCTCTCGAGATGGATGAACGCGGTTGGTCAGCAGGACATGAATTTGCTGGGTTTGCGGATCAAACCACGCGCCAGTTCCAGTGAAACCCGTGTGACCAAGCGCAGTTTTCGGTGCAGCATCACCGCCACTCCAATTGTTATGCGCCAAAATCCAACCGAACGCTCGAGCCTCATTTTCGGTTCGAGCGATCCCAAATACCATCAACTCGAGTATTTTGAGACCCACAACGCGCCCCTCGAGTAAATACGCCAAAAACAACGCCACGTCCCTCGCCGTGCCAAACAATCCCGCATGACCAGAAATTCCGTCCAGTGCGGCGGTGTTCTCATCATGAACCCGACCCACAATCAAACCGCCGCGATCAGGTACAAATTCTGTTGGCGCACACCTGTCAATTTCTGGCTGATACGTCAAACCCAAACCGAGCGGCGCGAACAATTCGTCTCGAGCGACAACGTCCAATCTTGCGCCGTACAATTTCTCGAGGATGTAAGTTAAAACAATAAAACCCTGATCAGAGTACAGAATTTCTCGAGACTCACGAAGCGGCTCAAACAAGGCTGTCCGAAGCGCCGCTTGACGTGGCAAATTCCAGAATCGAAGTTTTGAAAGCGCCTGAAGTCCCGAAGTGTGCGATACCAACTCGAGGATGGTACTGTTCTGAAGCGGAAAACCTTTGATTTCGGGCAGAAACTCACACAACGGTGCTCGAGGCTCAAGTCTTCCCTGCTCAATTAATTTCAGGAGGAGCGGTACTGTTACCAGGACTTTGGTCAGACTTGCAAGATCATAAACCGTCTCGAGCGTCACCAGACTGGAATCTTCAACGCTCGAGAGGCGACCAAAACTGGCAAACTCGAGATTTGAACCAGTGCCCAAAGCCACACTTGCACCAGGAATTGGACCAAGCCCAATGGCTTTCGCTACAACTTTGAACGCAGCATTCACCCCTCGAGCGTACCTCAAAACTTCGCAGTTTTGCGAAAGGCACGGTATAGTCTTGAGCGCGAAACATTCACCCGAGAGACACTCGGGTTTCGGAGGAAAACACATGTACGAATTGTTACTTTTAACCAAATCAGGACGCGAAATTGCGATGGGTCAAGCCGAAAACAAAGACGAGGCACAGAATCTTGCCAATGCCGCCGTGCAACTCTTGGGCGGACTTAAAACCGCGCAAGAACTGAACAACGTCATGATCATCAACTCGGGTCCAAACGTTTACTTTATCGTGCCAAGCGAAATCGAAGGCATCAGCTTGTTCCATGTTGAAGAAACACCACTGAATGTCAACATTCAAGAGATGGTTGGCAAAGCGCTCGAGGATGCTCAAAAATCACAGGCATAATTTGCAAACCAAAAAAAAGACGAAAGCGATATGCTTTCGTCTTTTCGTTTCTCGAGTCACTCAACCGACATGAACTCGAGGACGACGACGTTTTTTCGGTTCATTCTGACGGATAATCTCTCGAGTCATGGGTGCAGTATCACCCTCACCGAAGAACAAAAACCGAATGACGTTGGCAATCGGCGTGATTTCCGACCAGGTGAAGTAACAGTGTGGAATCAACGAGGTGCGGTTGCGAAGCTCGAACAAAAACGCGGCAATGGCGTTTGGCACGGCGGGAGCGGTGGCACGCAAGACTCGGTACTTTTCACCGTTTGGTCCTTCGATGGTCAAGCCCCGCACCTGAAGTTTGGCATCAAAGGCGCTGGCGTCAGAAACTTCGACCTCGAAGAACAACACGGGATCACGCTGGTCAATGTGGTGATCTTCGCGTTCGGCAAATTCTTTATCGTGGTACTCGCCCCAGTCGCCCGCCTGGCGTTTGTTGGCAATCAAGTGCAGTTCAGATTGGTGCGCGGTGTCTTCAATAAAATCCTGAGCCACCTGATCGAGTTCGATTTTGGTGATGCGCAATTCGGTGGAACGCGTGACCCTCGAGAAGATCGAAATGGCAACAATCAAAGCGATAAAAAACCCTGCAATTCTTAAACCATCGGGTTGCTCGAGAATCGTTTGGGTGGTGGTGTAAACAAACACCAAACTGGTGATGCCGAACAGGAAAGAAAGTCGTTTTTGTCCGTGACGAATGGCTGAAAGGGTGACCGCAATGGCGGCGCTGGTCATCAGGGCAAGTACGCCCGTGGCGTAAGCGCTGGCTTGAGCGTCAACGCTGGCGTTGAAGGCAATGGTGACAATAAAACACAATGCTGTAAAAATTAAGACCAGTGGGCGGGTGGCTAAAGTCCAGTCAGGTGCCATACCGTACTTCGGAAGATAACGCGGCACGATATTCAATAAGCCCGCCATTGCACTCGCGCCCGCAAACCACAAAATCAAAATGGTGCTGAGGTCATAAATCGTGCCAAAAATATCACCAAGGTAATGGTGCGCCAAATACGCCAAAGCACGACCGTTGGCTTCGCCTTTGTGCTTCTCGAGCGTCACCTTGTATAAATTACCAACTGGGCTGATGGTGGCAGTCATGTGAAAAGTTTCGGCTTTGTAGGTTGCCGTAATGTCCGTGGGTTGACCATTGGTTGGCAAGTTGGTTGGAATTTGATAGGTCAGAATCTCTTTAGGATTGAGCTGCGTATCAAGAGGCAATTTGATGGTGGCAGTGCCAGATTTGAGCGTGTCAGCATTTTCTTCAGTCGTGGCAGTGGTGGTCGCCCAAAATTCTGAGCGTGGAATCATGGTGGTGGTCACAAAGGCGCTCGAGATCAACATGACGCTCATGATGAGTGCAGCGCCGAGCAACAGTTTCTTCGCGTTACGAATCCGACCTTTCGGATTTTCTTCGGTGTCGGTTGCATCGCCTTTGATCAGCGGCATGACCACAACGCCTGTCTCAAAACCAGAAAGTCCCAGTGCCAGCCTTGGAAAGACCAGCAAGGCACCGCCAATAATGGCGAGTGGTGAACTCCAACCGGTACTGAGCAACGTCGTCCAGTCGCTAAATTTTATGGGGTTACGCAACAAATCTTGCAAACCAGTACCAACCACAACCAAACTAAGTCCGATATAGGCTGCCACCAAAAACACGGCAATGCCGATGGCTTCGTTGAAGCCCTTTAAGAACACCGCGCCCAAAAGTGCAATAAACACCAAAGTAATCGGCAGTTGTGCCCCTTCAACGAATCGCCTTACCAAAGGATTTTCGATCACGTGCGCCGAAGCGTCGGCGGCTGAAAGTGTGATGGTGATAATAAAACCAGTCGCCACAAAGCCGATCAAGGCAAGCACCAAAAATTTTGATGGCCAGTAAGACAAGAGTTTCTCGAGCATCGAGATCGAACCGTCACCGTGCGGGCTTTCTTCGGCAACGCGGCGGTACATTGGCAATGCACCAAACAGGGTAATCAAGACCAGCACCAGTGTCGCAATTGGTGAGAGCGCTCCGGCAGCGAGTGCCGCGATGCCAGGCTGATAGCCGAGGGTCGAGAAGTAATCCACGCCCGTCAAGCACATGACCTTCCACCACGCATGGGTGTGATGCTGTGATTTGGCGCTCGATTCTTCTTCGTAAAAGCCTTCATGCGTGGCTCTTTTTTTGAGAACGCCCTCGAGCATCCATTGCCTAAGGTTTTCGCGGAATCCATTGGGAGAAGTTGACATGAACTGCAAAATATTACTCTCAAACAAGCCAAACGTACAGAGCTAACTTTTTGAATGTAAAGTTTAGTTACCCTGTCGTTAAATTAACTGGTGTGGCTTTAATTTTGAGCGTTCTGGATAAAAATTCTCCTTTCGATCGCTAATGTTTGCTAGAAGACTTGCCCATTTATGAAAATCGCTTCAAATCTCGAGAAATTCAACCAGAACGACAGTGCTTTACAACTTCAACCGACATGAACTCGAGGACGGCGACGCGGTTTGGGTTCGGATTGCCTGATGATCTCGCGGGTCATTGGCGCGGTGTCACCCTCACCAAAGAACAAGAACCTCGAGACGTTGGCAAGCGGCGTGATTTCTGACCAGGTGAAGTAACAATGTGGAATCATGGTGCTGCGGTCACGCAAGTAGAGCAAAAACGCGGCGATGGCATTGGGAACGGCGGGCGCGGTGGCACGTAAAACATGGTAACTCGAGCCGTTGGGAGCTTTGATTAGGGTACCCTCGACTTGAAGTTTTGCTACAAATTCTGAAGCGTCAGACACGCTGACCTCGAGAAACAAAACTGGTTCGCGCGAATCAATATGGTGATCTTCACGCTCGCTCAGTTCTTTATCCTGATATTCGCCCCAATCGCCGGCTTGACGCTTGTTGGCAATGATGTGCAGTTCGCCGCAATGATGAATGCTGTCTTGCAAAAATTGTTCGGCGGTGTCATCGAGTTGAATTTCGGTGATGCGCAACTCGGTTGAACGGTTGACCCTCGAAAGAATCGAAACCAGAACGATTGCGGCAATAAAAAACAAGGCAATTTTTAAACCATCGGGGCGCTCAAAGATATTGACAATCGTGGTGTAAATAAAAACCAAGGTTATCAGGGCGAAGCCAATCATGGCGGCTCGTTGTCGTTTGGCTCGAGCCGACAGGAACACCGCAATTGCCGCCGAACTCATCAAAACCAGTACCCCGGTGGCGTAAGCACCGCCTTGGGCATTGACATCGGCTTGAAACACAAACGTGACCAAAAAGGCAATTAGGGTAAATAGCAGCGTAAGCGGACGGTTGGCTTTTGCCCATTCGGGAGCCATACCGAAACGCGGCAAGTAACGAGGCACAAGGTTAAGCAAGGCTGCCATGGCACTTGCGCCCGCAAACCACAAAATCAGCACGGTGCTGATGTCGTATGCCGTTCCGAAAATATCGCCATAAAATTGATGGGCTAGGAAAGCCAAAGCACGTCCATTGGCACTTCCTCCCTCCTGAAAGGCGGCGGCAGGAATGTGCAGGGTCGTGACAAAACTCGAGGCGATCAGGAACACGCTCATGATGAGCGCTGCCGTGGTCAACAACTTTTTGGCGTTGCGAATACGTCCAAGGGGATTTTGTGGCTCATCGTTTGGCTTACCCTTAATCAATGGCATGACGGCAACACCAGTTTCAAAACCTGACAAACCAAGCGCAAGCTTCGGAAAAAGCAACACCGCAAAGCCAACAATTAAAATCGGGTTGTTGCTTCTGGTATTTAAGGCGCTCAACCAGGCTTTAAACTCTAAAGGTTGATGAACAACCTCGAGAATGCCTCTGACAATGACAACGGCATTCAATCCCAGATACGCCACAACCAAAACAACGGCAATTCCTATGGCTTCCTTAAAACCCTTTAAGAAGACCGCACCCAGCAGTGTGATCAGAAAAATAGTGATTCCGATCTGGAATGCAGGCGATTCGTGAGCTGGAAAAGCCTGAGCAAAAAATGGGTTTTCGATCACGTGCGCTGCCGCGTCAGCCGCAGAGAGCGTGATGGTGATGACAAAATCAGTTGCCGCAAAGCCGAGAAGCGCCAAGATGAACAATTTTCCAACCCAGAATCCGAGCAGGCGCTCGAGCATCGAAATCGAACCGTTGCCATAAGGACTCTCGCTTGCCACCCGCAAATACACTGGCAAGGCGGCAAACAAGGTCACAAGCACCAAGACCAGCGTGGCAATGGGTGAGAGTACCCCTGCCGCAAGTGCGGCAATACCTGGTTGATAGCCAAGGGTCGAAAAATAATCCACCCCAGTCAAACAAACCACTTTCCACCACGAATACTGATGTGGCGAATCGTGGGCTGGCGATTGCGCCGTTTCGGATGTGTTTTGAGGTTTTTGTTGCCGGTCGCCCTCGAGCAGCCAGTCTTTGATGCGTTGATTACTGCCAGTAGGTGGAAAAGACATAACGATTGATTGTGATGCTTAGCCTCAAAAGCGTCTATCCGTCATCTGATGTGTGGGGTCGGTCAGTTGACCGACCCTGGCTTTGGGCAATGTTGAAGGATAAGATCACCAATGTGATTTCTCGAGCTGCCATCGTAGCGACCTGTTTGGCGTTAATGCTTGGCGGCTTGATTCTAGATGTCTTGACCACCCAGCAATTTATTGCCGCCATCGTTTGGATTGTGCCAATCGCGCTTTCAGGTTTGGTTTTCTCGAGAAACTTTACCTTTGCCTTGGTGGCAGCCGCAATCGTGCTGAACATTTTGGTCAGTTGGTTAAACGCGGGCGCTCAAGGCGGGCTTGACGGCATTGCGGTTTTGAACCGATTGTTGCTGGCAGGGACAGCCGTGATGGTTGGCGTCATGACCATCAGCCTGAGCGCCTTTGCCACAAGGGTTGGACAATTGCAAGAACGAGAACTAAAAATCCGTCAAGAACGCGATCTGGAGCGGATAGCGGCGGCAGTCAGCGGAGCACAAACCCTTACCGAAGCCCTAGAACACGTTTTGCCCGTCCTCAAACGCACCCTGAAGGCTCGAGGGGCGTTGTTTGTTGGTGTTGGAAATAATATTTTGGTTGCACCACGAATGGTTGACAATATTGAAACCAGTATTCTGGCAATTGGTACACCTGCTCCAAACAACCTCGAGTTGCAAACCATCAGATCAAAACAATTAAATCAGCAAGAAATGCTGTTGGTACAACTCGAACAACCTTCACTGTTGATTGCGATTCTCGAGCCAAGTCAGAACTCCATTGATACTTTGAAGAATCTGTTGCCCGTATTGACGCGAGCGCTAGAACGGGTGGTACTCCTGGAAAATTTATCCAAGCAACGTGTCTTGCTCGAGCACCGCAACACTGTAATTCGGGATTTGGTTTACGCCTTTAGCCACGATCTTCGCACACCACTGTTGGCAAATGGCATGAACATGAAACTGGCGCTCGAGGGGGCATTTGGAGATTTGCCAACCTCGTACCTTCGTTCGCTCGAGAATGGTTTGGCAGCCAATCAGGACGTGTTGAAGTTGGCGGACGAGTTGTTGCTGGTGGCACGTTTTGAAAGTGGTGAATCCAACCCCCAGACTGAAACCATTGCCTTAGAACCAACACTTCAAGAGATGGTGGCACGGCTGAAACCCATTGCCGATGCTCGAGAAATTCGCTTCAATCTGAACTTAAAGAGCATACAAGTACAAGGCAACAGTTTGGACTTGAGGCGTGTGTTTCAAAATTTACTGGACAATGCCATCAAATTTTCGCCCATTCGTTCCACAATTGAACTGAACCTCTACGAATTAAACCAGCTTGCCCGAATCGAAGTTGAAGATTCTGGGATCGGACTGACCCCAGAACTCGAGCAACGCTTGTTCAGCCGCTTTTCAAGCGCTCGAGCTGGCGGAGGAACTGGGCTGGGGTTATACCTCGCCAAACGGATCGTTGAAGCCCACAACGGTACAATTGGTTACGCTCGAGCCGACAAAACCGTGTTCTGGATCGAACTTCCAAGCATCAATAATGAATTAATTGCCAAAAAACAAGAATCGGAGTTTTCATGACCCACAACGTTTTTTTAGTCGAAGACCATGCTTTTACCCGCGACGGATTAAGGGTCGCCATCGAACGAGAAGTTGGTTTACACGTGATTGGCGAAGCCCGCTCTGGCGAAGAGGCGCTCGAGGCATTGGCGCACACGTCCGCCCAAGTGGTAGTCCTGGACATCGGCTTGCCTGGCATTGACGGCATCGAAACCTGCCGCCGCGTCAAACAACTGCGCCCAGAAATCCGCGTCGTGATGTTGACCGCCCATCAACTCGAGACTCAAGTCTTGGCAGCCCTCGCCTCGGGCGCGGATGCGTACTGTTTGAAATCCACCGACCCTGCGGGCTTGATTGTTGCCATCAACGCCGCCGTGCTGGGGAGCGCTTACCTGGACCCGCAAATTGCCCATCTGGTGCTCGACCGTATCAACCTGCCGAGCGGCGAGGTGTCGGTGCTGTCCCCGCGCGAACTGGACGTTCTGCGACTGATTGCCGAAGGTTTTGGCAACAAGGAAATTGCCGACAAGCTCGAGATCAGTTTATCGACGGTCAAAACACACATCGAAGACATTTTGGCACGGTTGAAGGTTTCAGATCGCACCCAAGCCGCCGTGAAGGCAGTTCGTCAAGGCTTGCTGTAATTGGCGAAACAATGAATTGGCGAAACAGTGAATTAGCGAAACAGTGCCAGTGCGCCAACGCCCACCAAAAAACCGACTTCGGCGCTCAAAAACCATTCCATGAAGGTGGCTCGCGCTCCCTTCTCGCGGCGAATCGAACGCACAAAACCAACGGTGGCGGCACAACCCAAAATGCTAACGAAAGAGAGAAGTATCATGGGGAAAGTCTAGTGATTTGCCGCCTGGGCGCACATCGGTCAGGTGGTGCAACCCACTCGGTCATTCGGACGAGTCGCCAAATTCGAGAAATCTTGATAGAGCCTGATAAGGCTTTTCATAAAAGCTTGATAACCTCGAGATGTGCGAATACGTTTGATCCTCATGTTGATGGTATTGGTGGCATGCAACGCCCGTCCCTCGAGTTCGGACGGGTTTGTGAACTGGTTGGCATTTCAAAAATACAGCCTGTCCATGGCGAACAAACCCGCACCCGAGCGACTGCCGATTCCGGTCGCTCGAGTCAAATTGAATCAAATTGCGGACACCTGGGGCGGAGCGCGTTCGGAGGGGCGAAAACATGAAGGTGTGGACATTTTCGCCCCAAAAGGAACAAGTATTTACAGCGCGACAGATGGAATCATTATCAAAAAGGGCTGGAATCGTTTGGGCGGCAACACCATTACCATTTGGGGCGCAGGAGGCAAACGGTATTACTATGCACACCTCTCGAAATACGCGAAGATCGACATTGGTCAAATCGTGACTCGAGGAACGCTGATCGGCTTTGTCGGCATTTCAGGCAATGCCCGCACAACGCCGCCACACTTGCATTTTGGTGTTTATGACAACAACTGGACAGCCAGCAACCCATTTGACAAACTCGAGGAACACGGTTCGCAATTGAATCCGTGAACAAAGTTTCCTCGAGTTGTTTGCGCTAAATCCTGAGCTGCATGTTGTAAAAATTGGCGTACACACCACCCAAGGCAATCAACTCCTGATGCGTGCCCTGTTCGGCGATACCCTGATCGCCCAGCACCACAATTCTTTGCGCATTTTTGATGGTCGAAAGTCGATGCGCGATCACAATGGTCGTGCGGTTATCAATCAGTTTCTCGAGCGAATCCTGAACCGCACGTTCACTTTCATTGTCGAGCGAACTGGTGGCTTCATCAAAAATAATGATCGCAGGGTTTTTCAGGAAAACCCGAGCGATGCTGAGCCGCTGTTTTTGTCCGCCCGAAAGTTTCACGCCGCGTTGACCAATGTCGGTATCGTAACCGTCTGGCAGCGCCATGATGAATTCGTGCGCATTGGCTTTTTGGGCGGCGTCCACAATTTCAGAAAAACCCGCCTCGAGATTGCCGTAAGCAATGTTGTCGGCAACCGTTCCAGCGAACAAGTAAACGTCTTGCTGAACAATACCAATATGCTTTCTGAGCGAATCCAAACGAATGTCTTTGAGGTTATTTCCATCGAGCAAAATTTGTCCTTCACTGACATCGTAAAAACGCGGAATCAGTGAACAAAGCGTGGTTTTGCCGACTCCTGAAGCACCCACAAGAGCAACAAATTCGCCGGCTTGAATCTCGAGCGAAATGTTTTTCAGGACTTCTTGATGGTTTTCCGTGTACTTGAAGCTGACATCCTGGAATTTCAGATGCCCTCGAACTTCCTTCAATTCAGTCGCCGTGACCGAGTCCTGAATATCGGGTTTGACCTCGAGCATTTCCATAAAACGGTTGAACCCCGCGATGCCCTCCTGGTACAGCCGTCCCAAATTGCTCGCCCCTCGGATTGGCTCGAGCAGAATACCAAGATAAAGCAGGTAAGTCAGCAAATCAACCAAATCCAAGCTGTGACCGACAATACTTGCGCCGCCAATAACCAGCAAGACAATCGTCAAAAACTGCGTGAAAAACAGCATTCCACTGCTGAAAAACATGTAACTTTTGTACTCAATCCGGCGACCCTCGAGAAAACGATTGTTCTGGACGGCAAATTTTGAAGCTTCGATTTTTTCATTGGTAAAGGATTTCACCACGCGAATACCTGCCAGCGAATCCTCGAGTTGGGCGTTGACATCACCGATTCGGTCTCGACTGGTTTTGACGGCAAGACTCATTTGCTTGTTAAAGTACAGCGCGTAGCCAGCCATGATCGGCAAAAACGCAAAAATGATGAGGGTCAGCGGAACATTGATGGTCATTAAAATGGCAAACGCGCCAATCAACTTCAGTATTGAAATAACCACATCTTCAGGACCGTGATGAAACAGCTCGCTCATGGAAAAAGTATCGTTGGTGATTCGGTTCATGAGTTGAGCCGTTAAATGATTGTCGAAAAACCCAAACGACAGTTTTTGATA
Organism: Deinococcales bacterium; assembly: GCA_043730305.1. Classification (GTDB taxonomy): domain Bacteria; phylum Deinococcota; class Deinococci; order Deinococcales; family JAAFIG01; genus JANXTZ01. Next base: position 10,698 of record JAYTKL010000215.1, read on the forward strand.
ATGTTCAAACAATTCCCCGCGCATGTCGCGTTCCATCAACGCACCCATCATGTGCCCTTGATAGTCAACAAACACCGTGCAAAGCGTTTGGATGACCACCAAGACCAACATCAAAGCACCTGTGGCATAAATTTGACCAAGAACATTGGGCGCGTTGCCTGCCAAAATATCCTTGGTGATGTACCTGGCGCAAAGTGGCAACACCAGCGCAACGGCTGCCACGACAAAAGCACAAAAAAGGTCGGCGGTCAGCAAACGCATATAGGGTTTGTAATACGAAAAAAACTTTTTGCTTCGAGCGTTCAACATGGTTCCCCCACCGGTTCGGAGGAACGACAAGCCTTACCCTCCAAACCCTGGTCTGAATTCCAGACCTCGAGCTGCAACTGTGAATTGCAAATAAAATGTTGTATCGCTTCTCACGTCGCGCCTCCTTTCAAGGTTTGGAATGTATGTTCTAAAAAAGAGTGTACCGCATGAACCACAAAAACTCTTACGACTCGAGCTTCCAACGCGTGCCGTCCACCGTATCCTCGAGTTGCACACCCAAAGTTTTCAGACGATCCCGCAGTCCATCGGAGCTTTTGAAGTCACGGTTTAAACGGTAAGACTTTCTGGCTTCAATGGCAATCTCGAGCAATCCCTCAAGCAAACCTTCTTTGCCTTGCGTCGCGTCACTGGTGTGGGCTGGGAACAAACCGAAGACAAAACCCGCAAGTTTATCAAAAGTTTCGAGTCCCAACTCGAGCGAGTTTTTATTGTTGGTGATGGCGACCGCGTTAAATTCTTTGGTCATGGCAAACAGTGCCGCCAGCGCTTCGGGCGTGTTGAAATCATCATCCATTGCGGTTTCAAACTCAACTCGAGCGAAATCAATTTTCTTTTCAAACGCGGCATCGTGTCCAACACTGGCAAGCTCGAGTTTGCGAAGGAGTTCGCGCCGTGTTTCCCTGAACCTCGAGAGAACGCTGGTGGCGGCGGTGATGGTGTCTTGCGAGAGTTCTGCCACGCTGCGGTAATGGCTTTGAATGTAAATCAGGCGCAACACCATCGGGTCGTGCGCGACAAAAAAATCTTGCAGGGTTGTAAAATTCCCTTTGGATTTGCTCATTTTTTCGCCGTTGATGGTCAGCATGTTGCCGTGCATCCAGTAACGGGCGAACTTGTAACCCGCGCCCTCGGCTTGGGCAATCTCGGCTTCATGATGCGGAAATTGCAAATCCAGACCGCCCGCGTGAATGTCAAAGTTCTCACCCAGGTATTTGATCGCCATTGCCGAGCATTCAATGTGCCAACCAGGGAAACCCTGTCCCCAAGGCGATTTCCAACGCATCAAATGTTCTGGTTCGGCAAATTTCCAGAGGGCAAAATCGAGTGGGTCGTCTTTGTCCTCACGCACGTCTTCACGAGTACCGACCTCGAGTTCGTCAATTTTGCGCCCGCTTAACTTGCCGTAATCTGGGTCAGACCGCACCCGAAAGTACACGCTGCCGTCACGTTCGTAGGCTTTGCCTCTGGCAATCAAAGTTTCCACCATTTCAATTTGCTCGAGAATATGTCCTGTTGCCCTGGGGGCAATATTTGGTTTTTGCACGTTGAGTTGCTCCATGTCGTGAAAGTAATTCCACATGTACTTCTCGGCAACTTCCATCGGCTCGAGTTGCTCGAGTTTGGCGCGTTCACCGATGCGGTCATGCCCCTGGTCACTGGTTTCATCGGTGATGTGACCCACGTCGGTGATGTTCGAGACAAACCTGACTTTAAAACTTCGGTAGGCAAACCAGCGCCGAATCACGTCAAACGCGACGGCGGTTTTACCGTGTCCCAGGTGCGCGTCGGAGTAAACTGTCGGTCCGCAGAGGTACATGCCGACACGCCCAGTGGTGGTCGGCACAAATTCCTCTTTTTGCTTGCTTAACGTGTTAAACAACCTGATGGTCATGGGAATATCCTTTCAATAAAAAACTCGAGACAAAGCTCGAGCGAAGATTCGGGTCAAAAATTCAGACTCAAAACCGCTCTAGGGGAACGCACAACATCCATGCAGGGTCACTCGAGGCTGTAATTTCATGAGTGGATTATACATGCTGATTTACAACGTTTGGTAATCCGCACTTCACAGGAGTAGACTCGAGTCACCATGAACGCTCCAAACTGGCAACAAGATGCCATCCCACCACCCAAGCTTTAACAGCTCGAGGGTCAACATTTCATCATCGCCATTCACAGATTCGAGCACATCAAGCCTGCTCGAGAAGAGGTTTTTTATGGGTCAAATACAACTTAAAACTGCTCTGCCAGGTCCAAATTCTCTAGCTTTGCAAGTCAGACGCGCCGCAGCCGTCTCGAGCGCCTTGGGTCAAGCCAACCCTGTCGCCATCAAACGCGCCAAAGGATCTATGCTCGAGGATGTTGACGGCAACCTGCTGATTGATCTGGCTGGCGGCATTGGCGTGCTGGCGGTGGGTCACGCGCCAGAAAGCATTAAGGCGGCGCTGCACAAGCAAGTTGACGAGTATTTGCACATTTGCAGCATCGTGGCAAATTACGAACCGTACGTCGAACTCTGCGAAAAGTTAAACAGTTTAACCCCAGGCACTTTTGCCAAGAAAACCTTGCTTTCCAACGGCGGCGCTGAAGCCGTCGAGAATGCCGTCAAGTTTGCGCGGCGTTTCACGGGTCGCGCCGGCATCATCGTGTTTGAAGGCGCGTACCACGGACGCAGCAACCTGACGATGGCAATGACCAGCAAGTACAGCCTGTTCAAAAAAGGGTTTGGACCATTTGCCCCAGAAGTCTACCGATTGCCCATGCCAAACCTCTACCGCACGCCAAAAGGCATGAGTCAAGCCGATTACCTCGAATGGAGCTGCTGGAATCTCGAGAATGCCCTGGTCGCACACGTTGACGGTTCGGCGTTGGCGGCAATCGTGATTGAACCAATTATTGGTGAGGGCGGCTTTATTCCCGTGCCGAAAAAATTCCTCGAGAAAATTCGTGAAATCTGCGACAAAACGGGCGCGGTCATGATTGCCGACGAGATTCAATCGGGTTCGGGACGCACCGGTAAAATGTACGCGATTGAACACACGGGCGTTGTGCCAGACATGGTCATCAGCGCCAAATCACTCGGGGCGGGGCTGCCAATCTCGGCGGTCACAGGACGCGCCGAAATCCTCGATTCGCCGCACGTGGGCGGCGCGGGAAGCACCTACGGCGGCAACCCATTAGCCTGCGTTGCCGCACTCGAGGCAATCAAAATTCTGACCAGCCAGGAAGCCATTGATGGTGCTGCCCGTGTTGAGCGCATCGTGCGCGAAATTTTTGAACCCATGCAACTCGAGATTCCGATTTTAGGCGATGTGCGCGGCGTTGGCGGCATGATGTGCCTCGAGTTTGTTCACGACCAAGCCAGCAAAGAACCCTGGATGGAAATTGTGCCGCAAATCGTCAAAGGTTGTCTCGAGGGTGGCGTGATCTTGCTCCGCGCTGGGTTGTACACCAACTGCATCAGGTTTCTGCCCGAAGTCACGATTGACGAGGCGACCTTCCGAGAAGCGCTCGAGGTTGTGGCTGGAGCGATTCGTCAGGTTTACAAGGCGAATCAAGCGGTGGCGGCAGATTGAAGAGCTGTAAACGATTCTCGAGGACAAACAAGTATTTTCCTAGAACAAAACCCTATGAACATTCTTTCGCGTCAACTCTCACCCGACTCGCCCTAGGCTCGTCACCCTCTCTCGAATTCGAGAGAGGGTTGATCAGTACGCACTTGTTTGAGTTATGACTTTGCTTTCTCAAACTACATTTCAGCCATATGACACAAGTGTTAAGCTCCCTTCTCTCCTCGGAGAGAAGCGCCCCAAGCCCGAAGGTGCTGCCGTAAGGGGCAAGACGGGTTGGGGATGAGAGGAGAAAGTATTTGCTGTCCAAATTTCTTGAGCGCAAAACTTCTCGACCCAACAAAAAGGTGTTTCATGATGACACTCCCAAAAGCTTTTCTCTCGAGCCGCGACAATCGCTTTAGCGTGGTGCAATCCGAACCGTGGATGGCAAGCCAACTCGAGGCAATTCAACGCGCCAGTTTTCCAGATTTGGCAGAGCACGAACTGGCGCAAGAACGGCATTACCTGGCGCAAATGAGTGCTTTTCCAGAAGGTCAACACGCGATTCTCGAGAATGCGACAGGTCGGGTGGTGGGCAGCTCTAGTGATTTGCGGATGAATTTAGATTTAACGCATTATCAGCACAAGTTTCTTGAAGCGGTGGGGAATAATTTTTTTACCACGCACATTCTTGATGGTGATTGGTTGTACGGCGCAGACATTGGCGTGCTTCCAGAATTTCGCGGGTTGGGTTTAGCAAGTTTATTGTATGCCAGACGGCAAACCTTGGTGCGCGAATTGGGTTTGATGGGGCATGTGGCTGGCGCAATGCCCAAAGGGTACGGCACTTTAAAGCACAAATTACCGATTGAAGAATACGTTAACGATGTCATCACGCTCGAGTTAAACGACCCTGTACTTTCAGTGCAATTGCGGCGTGGCTACCGAGTGTTTGGAATTATTCCAGATTATCTCGAGGATGCCAGCACCGACAATTACGGCGTTTTGATTTTGTGGCGTAACATTGACAGGGGTTGGTGATGAAAGCAGATTTGGTATTTCAGAACGGAAAAATTCTGACCATGTCCGAAGGCATTCAACCTGAGGCGTTGGCTGTCGCCGGCGGAGAAATTATTGCGATTGGCTTGAAAAGTGATCTCGAGCCTTTGATTGACTCGAGCACCAGAGTGATTGATCTGAACGGCAGTGCCTTGCTGCCAGGTTTTAATGATGCGCACGTTCACGTTTGGAAGGTCGGGCATCTTCGCACGACCATGCTGGACTTGCGCGAGCAGACCACACTCGAGGGTGTTTATGCTGCTGTACGTGAACGCGCCGCCCAACTGAAGCCTGGAACTTGGCTGCTCGGGCGGGGTTGGAATGAGGCGAAACTGATCGGTGGAGCGCCCGTGAAAGAGGGTTTGAATGCTGCCGCACCGAACAATCCTGTCGTACTGACCCGAACTTGCGCCCACATTCACGCCGCAAACTCGAGCGCGTTGTCTCTCTCGAGCATCACAAGCACGACTGTAGCGCCTGCGGGTGGCGAATTGGACTACAAAAGCGGTCATGCCATCGAAACGGCTTACGGGCTGTTACAACGCGCCATGCCAGCACCAACAGTTACCGATTACGAGCGTTACATTCTGTCGGGACTCGAGTATTTACGGTCTCTGGGCGTGACCAGCGCCACCGATCCAGCGGTTGATCCCGTGCTGCTCGAGGCGTACCGTTCGCTCGAGGCGCAGAACAAACTGCCAATTCGGGTCAATGTCTTGTTCATACGCCGCCCAGATGGCGGCAGCGGAACCTACCCGCTTCCAGAAAAATTCAACTCGAGTTTCTTGCGCGTGGACAGCGTTAAGTTTTTTGCCGACGGTGGTTTATCGGGTGCAACGGCGGCGGTCAGCATTCCATTTCGCAACAACGAGCTTACCAGTTACGGCGTTTTAAGGTTTGAAACCGAGGAACTTTACCGACTGGCACTCGAGGCGCATCTGGCAGGTTTTAGAATCGGCACGCACGCCATTGGCGACAGAGCGCTCGACCAGATTCTGGATGTCTATGAAAGGCTCGAGCGTGAACACCCAAACGGAATGCGGCACCGCATAGAACATTTTGGTTTGGCAAACACAAGCCACCTCGAGCGAGCCAAAAAACTTGGCGTGATCGTTGTACCGCAAGCGATTTTCTTGCACGAATTGCGCATGAACTTTCAACAATATGTTCCGACACCATTTCTCGAGCATTGCTATAATCTGTCCGCCATGATCGACGCGGGTCTGACGATGGCACTCTCGACCGATGGTCCTGTGGTGCGCGAACTCGATCCGCTCGAGGGCATCAAAGCCGCCATGAATGAGCCGATGGTTGAAGGCAACGGAATCAAACTGACCCAGAGTCTGAACGCTTACACGCTGCAAGGCGCAATTGCCCAAGGAGATGAAAGCAACCGTGGCACGCTCGAGGTTGGAAAACATGCCGATTTGGTTGTCATGACAGACCCGTTCACCACCAAACCCGAAGACTGGAAACTCGAGAGAACCTTTGTGGCAGGACTCGAGATCACCCAATAATCCGAGGGCGGGAATGTCTCGCCCCTAGGTCGCAATTATTTTAAGGAGTATTCCCATGACCATGATTTCCCAGATTTCAAACCGCGCTTACATCGACGGCACTTGGCACAAACTCGAGAAAAGCTTTGAAGTTCGCAACCCTTTCGATCAAAGCCTGGTCGCCAATGTTGCCGATTGCGGCGCCGAGGAAGCCAAAATCGCGCTCGAGGCGGCGGTTGAAGCCTTCAAGCACTGGAAGAACAAAACCGGCTTTGAACGCGCCGCCGTCATGCACCGCTGGGCGCAATTGATTCTCGAGCATCAAGAAGAACTCGGGCGCACCATGACCCTCGAGATGGGCAAACCCATTGTCGAGGGGCGAGGCGAGGCGGTTTACACCAGCACCGCGATCACGTGGTACGCCGAAGCTGCCACCAGAATTGCGGGCGAATTTGTGCCCTCGAGATTTCCGAACAAACGCGCTTTCTCGCGCCCCGAAGCTGTGGGCGTGGTGTACGGCATCACGCCCTGGAATTTTCCGGCGGCAATGCTGGCTCGTAAAGTCGGACCTGCGCTGGCGGCAGGTTGCACGTTTATTCTCAAACCCGCCGAACAGACGCCATTAACGGCGCTTTTTCTTGCCGAACTCTGGGAGCAGGCTGGCGGTTTGAAGGGCGTGTTTCAAGTGTTGCCCTGCCAAGACCCTGTTCCAGTGTCCAAAGTGCTGATGGACGACCCTCGAGTTCGCAAGATCACGTTTACGGGTTCAACTGATGTCGGGCGTTTACTGTACGCTCAAAGCGCCAAGACCTTAAAACGCATTTCACTCGAGCTTGGCGGTCACGCGCCGTTTATTGTGTTTGACGATGCCGATGTCGAACTGGCAGCCGCCACAGTCGCGGGCAGCAAGTACCGCAACGCCGGACAGCAATGCGTGGCGACCAACCGCGTTTACGTCAGCGAAAAACTCAAAACCGAGTTTGAAAATGCCTTGGCGAAAGCCACCAGCACAATTAAAATGGGCAATCCGCTCGAGTTGGACACGAATCTTGGACCTCTGGTCAATGCTGCCACCCTTGCAAAAGTCAAAGATCACGTTGCCGATGCCGTATCCAAAGGTGCTCGAGTGGTCAGTGGTGGTCAAGCCACTGGCGGTTTGTTCTTTGAAGCCACCGTTCTAAGCGATGTCAAACCTGGAATGAAGATTCTCGAGGAAGAAACTTTTGGACCTGTCGCGCCAATCGTGACTTTTGAAACCGAAGAGGAAGCGATTGAAGCAGCCAACAACACCGAATACGGTCTGGCAGCTTACATCTGGACCAAAGACCTCGGACGCGCCTGGCGGGTTGCCGAAGCCCTCGAGTACGGCATTGTCGGTGTTAACGACGCTGTCCCCAGCGCAATGGCTCCTCAAGCCCCATTTGGTGGCATGAAAAATTCTGGTGTCGGACGTGAAGGTGGCATGTGGGGCTTGGACGCGTTTCTCGAGGTGAAATACATTTCGATGGTGCTGCCTTAAAAATCACTCGAGTTTCTGGAGGAAAACCATGTCAAGTTTCAACACCGAACAATTGATCGAACAAGACATCGCGCACATGTTCCATCCGGTCACAAATTTGCACCGGCATCGAAAAACTGGACCTCTGGTGCTGGTGTCCGGTCAAGGCGTGCGGGTCACGGACTCGAGCGGCAAAAGTTACATTGATGGCTTTGCGGGTTTATGGAACGTCAATGTCGGGCATGGGCGAACCGAAATTGCAGAAGTCGCTCGAGATCAAATGGCGCGATTGGCGTTTCAACCCACTTTTTTTGGACTTGCCACACCTCCCGCCATTGAACTCTCGAGCAAATTGGCTTCGATGCTGCCTCAACAACATTTTCAATTTACCTCTGGCGGCGCAGAATCAAACGAGACCGCCTTAAAAATTGCGCGGTATTACTGGGCGCTCTCGGGCAAACCACAAAAGCAAAAGATCATCTCGAGACGCATGGCGTACCACGGCATTGCCATGGGAGCGCTGGCTGCCACGGGGGTTGCGGCGTACTGGCAAGACTTTGGACAATTGCCGAGCGGCTTTGTTCACGTAGCGCCGCCGTTCGATTACCGCGCCAACCCAGGATTATCAGAAACTGAGTTTATCGCCCATCTGGTGAGCGATCTCGAGACGACCATCGAACGCGAGGGCGCAGACGCGATAGCCGCAATGATTGGCGAACCCGTGCAGGGAGCGGGTGGCGTGGTCATCCCGCCCGAGGCGTACTGGAAAGCGATCAGCCCCGTTTTAAAAAAGCACGACATCCTCTTGATTGCCGACGAGGTGATTACCGGTTTTGGACGCACCGGCGAGATGTTCGCCCAAACCACTTACGGTTTTAGCGCCGACATCGTGGCGCTGGCGAAAGGCATCACCAGCGGTTACGTGCCTGTGGGTGCAGTCGGCATCTCGAGCCAGATTTTTGAGTGCCTGGCAACACCCGACCGCATGTTCATGCACGGCTTTACGTACTCGGGGCATCCTGTGGGTTGCGCCGTGGCACTGGCAAACATTGACATCATCGAACGCGAGAAGCTGCCCGACAATGCTCGAGAGCGTGGTTTGCAATTGCTGGCGGGATTAAAAGCGCTCGAGTCGCACGAGCACGTCGGAAATGTTCGCGGCAAGGGCTTGATGGCGTTTGTTGAAGTGGTGTCTGAAAAGGCAACAAAAACGGCGTATGACGGCGCTTCTGGCATTGGTGGAAAATTGCAAGCCGCCACCCGCAAACGTGGTTTGATTACCCGCTGCTCCGACGTTGGCATTGCCATTGCCCCGCCGCTGGTCATTTCGACAAGTGAAATTGACGAACTGGTCAGCATCGTGGTTGCTTCGATCAAAGAAGTTTGCCATTAAAAAACACAACGCTCGAGGTTAAATATCTCGAGCGTTTAATTTGGTCTACGGCGCATTCGTGCCAGCATCTCGAGCACCCGTTTAAAATCTTCGGGTTTCAGTCCCTGGGCAATGCGTTTGCCCTCAAGAGTCAAAGAGGTCAACCACTCACGGCGCTCCTGGCTCGAGAGTGGCGGCAAGTCTTCGCGTTTGGCTCTGAAATAGCGTTCGGCAACGTGCCCAAGGGCGTATGTTCCAGCGTAAGTGATCGGGGCGTTCAATATTCCACCAACCACAGGCACAAATTTTAGAAATCCTCGAGCCAAGTTGCGCGTGACATAACTGTAGGCGACCACGCCGGTCAACTCGAGCAAGACTTTATGGGCACGGGCGGAATTGAGTTCAAAACCGTAAATCTTGCCGATTTCCATGACCATGCGCAGTTGAATCGGCAATTGCACCGCCAGGTCGAGCCAGGGAATAGGTTCGATGGCGACCGCCGCGCACCACAAGCTCGAGCGTTCGGTGACGTGTCTGGCGCGATCATGTTCGTCGCCGATCAATTGGATCACGGTGACTTCGGGTTGGTAGGGTTGCATCTCGAGATTCGCCACGGACACAGTGTAGGGGTTTTTGAACAAGAAATTGTGAAGAAAAACCATAGACCATCTTGAGGTATCATTTAAAACGTGAACGACATTCGCACACCCGACTGGGTCAAAGACGCCATTTTTTACCAGATTTTCCCAGACCGTTTTGCCAAAAGTACCAAGGTTCGCAAGTCCAGCAACCTCGAGGATTGGG
>JAYTKL010000216.1:0-4598 GCA_043730305.1 Deinococcales bacterium
GTTGAGGGTTAAGGGTATCATTGGTGAGTCTCCTTTGGCTGGTTCTGGCGAACTCAGTTTATTGGAGACACTTCGTTAGTCTGCACACCCCTCAGGTAACTCGAGAATCGAATTCTGAGCAGGGTGTCGGAAGTGAATTTTCCATATCCAAAAATCCAGGCAGTTTGATGTTTTTAAAACCTGCGTAAAATCCTAACGTTTTACAGCAGCGCAAATCAAAACCAATGAATACGTTTTACACTACCTTTGACCCCAGACAAAAAGTGTTAGCATTGCCCAACCCAATGTGTACAGGAGCGTGATTTCTCATGAAAACACCAATCAAACCATTCACTTTACCGTTCGCACTTTTTCTATTCTTGAGCGCTTGTGGCAATACGAGCAACCTCGAGGAACACTCGGTCATGGCAATCAATAACCCACCTGCGGGCAATTTGGGTACTGCCAAAGTGTTCATCTCCAACCCAGTGCAATCCACAGGTATTCAGACTCTGACCGATCAAAAAGACGCGAATAGCGCCGTTCCATCTTCTGCGTACTTTCAAGTGTCGCTCAGTCACCTTGATGGCAGTGGTTACCTCAGAGGCGATTATGCAAACGTACTCTCGGAGACAGGAAACCCTGCAAACTCTTCAACCAACACTTTCAACTTCACCCGAAAAGAAGATCAATTCGAGCAAGTGATGGCATACTTTTGGGTCACTGAAGCACAATTGTACCTGCAAAGTCTGGGCTTTGGTTCAGAATTTCCTGCGGTCAACCGCGAATCACAAGATGTCCGAATCAACCAATGGGGGGCAGACAATTCGTTTTCCTTGGAGAAAAAAGATGTTCTGAGGTTCGGTAAGGGCGGGGTTGACGATGCCGAAGATGGCGAAGTGATTGTCCACGAATATGGTCATGCGGTTCATGATTCCCAAGTTGCTGGTTTTGGAAGCTCACTCGAGGCGGGTTCAATTGGTGAAGCCTTTGGTGATTATCTGGCAGTCACAGTTGGCTTGTCTGTCGCAGGCAAGTACAACGTGGCAATCAATGCAAACCCAGCTTGCGTTGCAGATTGGGATTCAACCTCGTACACCAGCAGCCAACCGCATTGCTTGCGTCGCGTGGACACAAACAAAACTGTTGCAAATAAAATTGGCGAAGTTCATGCCGACGGCGAAATTTGGTCTCGAGCCTTGTGGGATATTCGCCAAGCGTTGGGTGCGTACAAGGCAGACCGCATCATTATTGATGCCCAGTTTCAATTTGCGCCCGACACCAGTTTTCAAGCTGCGGCTGGAGCAACCGTGAGGACAGCCACAACGTTGTACGGCTCAAGCGCAGCCCAAAGTGTGACAAATGCCTTTCGCGCTCGAGGAATTGAACCGCTTTAATGGTTTGAAAAATAAAGAGGTGCTCGAGCGTTTAAAGCTCAAGCACCTCTTTTTGGTGAGCATGGGTTTATGCCAACCAATCTTCGGCTTCTTTGACCACATCTTCTAAGCTCGAGCTTCCTTTGAAAACTTCATCTTTGCGGGTCGCCCAGGCTGGAAATGGGAACGTAATCATCACGGGGCTTGGCACTTCAGGTTGCTGCACGATCATTGTACCTGGTTGCAAGATGCTGGCACGAAGCCGAAACGCACCAGGTAAAAATCGGTATTCGGGGCGTTCGGCTTCGGCGGGGTCTAAACGCCCAACCACGCGAATGCTGGCGTTGGCAACCACGCGGCGTTCGACTTCGGAAGCGGTTTGTTGTGCGCCAATCAAAATAATTCCAAGGCTGCGTCCTCGTTCGGCAATGTCCAGAAGCACGTCTTTGATCGGACTCTCCCCTTCTCTTGGGGCGTATTTGTTCAACTCGTCGAGCACCACAAAAACATAAGGCTTCTGTCCTTTACGCTCTTTTTCTTCAAATAGTTGCTTGAGCATCACACCCACCACGAACATTTGCGCGTGGGCGTGCAGGCTGTGAATGTCCACCACGGTCAGTTGTGAACGCATGACATCGGCGCGGTAACGGTCTGCTTGCCCAGCGTCCAGATCGCCGCGAATTAAGGGATTGAGGTGCTTGACCACGCCACGAAGCCGCCGAATAAAGGCTTGTCGTGTGCCGACAGGTTGCCGCCCAACCCATTTCGGGTCGCCCTCGCCGTCGTTTTGGTCTATCAGCTTGAACTCGAGGTAGGCGATCAACTGCCCGAACGTCTCGAGTTTGGCTTTGCCGAGCGTGTTAAATTCGATACCGAGGTCTGTCGCGTCGTCGCCTGGGGCGAAATCGTCAACCAACAAGTACGGGTAATTTCCGCTCGAGTCGCCAAGTTTGAAGAGTTTGTCCTCAATTTGCCCGATCAAAAACCCGAGGTTGAGGCTGGCGTCACGGTCTGCGAAACAGTAGGGCAGCAGGCGCTCAATCGCAAACTGCCGTATCGTCCAGAGGTACGGCGTGACACCCGTGCTGCGTTGCGTGATGCTGTGCGTGATCGTTCTGCCCTCGCCTGGGGCTGGCGGCGCGAGAAACTGCACGTCTTGAAACGGCATGATCGGCAGACCACAAGCCGTGTAACGGTCTGTTTTGATACCCCTGGCGCTGCTGATCTTGCCCTCTTTTTCGCCAAACCTCGAGTTGACCTGATCGAGAAACATCAAATCCTGCCCTTTGACATTAAAAATCAGGGCTTTGGAGTTGGCTCGCTCGAGTCCAAGGGCTTCGGAGTTGAACAGGCTGTAAAGCAAAAACAGCGCGTAACTGGTTTTGGTTGCCACGCCCGAGACGCCAGAAATGTTGACGTGCGCCCCGTTTTCACCGTTCAAAAACGCAAAGTTCAGCATGGCGGGTTGACCGTTGCGCAGCACGCCAGCCGGCAGCGTGGTTTCCATGCGGTCACGGTACAGCGCCATCTCGAGATCAACCCCGAGCGCGTGGTACACCTCGTCGCCTGGATGCGGCGGGATAAATTCTTCGGGGTCAACCCGCGTCACAATCACGTGCGCGGCGTAGGAAACGTTGACCGGAATCGTTCCCTCGAGCGCGAGTTTGGTGTCCGAATCAAACTGCACGCCCTCGTGAAGTTTTCGCACACTGTCCACCACGCCGTAAAAGTTGATAAAGTCGCTCGAGCCGGTCAACGGTTTTTTGGTTTTCATGACCACAATGTCGTCAAGTTGCAGCATCTGTCCGTCGTTGACACCAACCCAAAACTCGAGCGGTGCGGCGTCGCGTGTGCCTAGAACAATTCCAACTGGTTCAATTTTTTGGGTCATGGTTTTTTCGTCTTTCTAAACATGTTTCTGAATTTTTGTAACTCGAGATTCTTGGTTAGTCACACTGAAGTTTGAATCTCGAGTTTTAATTAAAATCTTGATCGAGTTCAATTTTGGCGTCCATCGCAAAACCGAGCGGTTCTTGCCGAATTCGTTCCTGACGCAAAAACGCTTGAATTCGGCGGCGGATGATCGCCAGATCACCCATGCGCCGCCCCAGTTCACTCTCGAGAAAGGCGATTGGCATCAGTTGTTGCGGCGCTCGAGGGTCACGAAATCCTTTGGCAGCGTATTTGGGCAGCATGATGCACGTCCAGTCCGCAATTTTTTGCGCCCACGCCAGTCCGAGTTCATTTCTGACCTCGAGCCGTACAATGCCCGCAAACGGTTGGTAATAGTCGGGCGTATCGTCGAGGCGCAAGTACCAACTGTAACGCTCGAGTCCACTTTTGATGCTAAAAATTGGGGTTCGTTGACCGCGCTGGAGTTGCCTGATCGTGCGTTGCTCAAGTGGCGGAACGTAAAAGTTGTGAATGGTTTTAACGTAACCCAGAGCTCGGTCTGGGGCGCGACGTTGCAAAGGTCCGTCCAGAATTAAAAGCGCGTCATCCAAGGTCAGACTCGAGGAGAGTTCGTCTTCGGCGTTACGCATCAAAAATTGCAAGCGTGTGGTCAGGGCAGTGTCGGTGTTGATGGTCTCGTTCATTTGCACAAAGTTGTATTTTAATTCGCCGTACTCATGCCCCCTGGTTTTGATGATTAAATTCTCCCCCTCAGGATGGTTTAATACCAATACCCGCGAGATTTCAGCCTTTATGATTTTTGCTGGCGAATTGGTCATAAACGACTCGACCAAGCCAACCGCAAAAGTTCCCAGCAAACCTGGAGCGCTTTGAAATTCATTTTCAACCAGCGTTTCACCATAGACTTTGGCTTCTATCCTGCGCCGCCCATCAATAAAGTACAGGCGTTGGAAATCGACTTCCGAAGCCCTGGTGGCGAGCGGTTGGACTGGATTCCAAGCCTCGAGTCCCTCGACAAACAAGTTCACATCCTCGGGACGTGATGAGGGCAGCCCAGGTTGTTCTTGCAAACTGGTGTCGTACTCGGGCATCCAAGGCTCGAGTGAAAGTTTCATGGTGCACCCCTTAAGGGTTTTTTACGTTTCATGCGTAATGGAGTTTATCAGGTTCTTTGTGGCAAGTGTTTCAAACTGACTCGAGTTCAAGTTTTAAGAATCGTCAATCTAAAATTTAAGTTTTTGCTTTAACCAACCCCAACCGTGCCGCATAAATGTACAGTAATTCCCATGCCCTCGAGCATCGCGGCTTTGGCAGCCAGCGCCTTGTCGG
>JAYTKL010000217.1:0-7800 GCA_043730305.1 Deinococcales bacterium
GTTGAGGGTTAAGGGTATCATTGGTGAGTCTCCTTTGGCTGGTTCTGGCGAACTCAGTTTATTGGAGACACTTCGTTAGTCTGCACACCCCTCAGGTAAATCAGCAATTCAAGCCCGTTGATTTGAACTTTCAGCACAATGCCATCAGGCAGTTGCTCGAGCGTCGTGACTGTGACAAACGCCATTTAGGCTCGAGCCTCGAATTGCTTCACGAGTTTACGGGCAGCTTCGCCAATGATTGCCGTGTACGTTGGATAGGCAAAACGCACGCCGGCGAGCGTGGCGGCGGTTGCACCCGCCGCCATTGCGGTGGCGACGGCTTGCATCACCTCGACTGCATTTTCACCTGTGCCGTTCGCTCCAATGATTCGTCCCGTTTTATCGGCAATCAATTTCAAAAATCCTGCGGTTCGAGAATCGATGATTGCCCGCTCGAGGTCACTGTAACGCGCCACCGCAACCACGCAATCCATGCCCTCATCACGCGCCTGAGCCTCCTGGACACCAACGCCAGCGTGGTCGGGATCGGTAAAACCGCCACTGGGCAATGAATGGCGGTCAAACTCAAGTGTTGCGCCGCGCACCGCATTTTCGGCGGCAACTTCAGCTTCAAAGTTCGCGCCTTGCACCAGCATGTCGCGTCCGTTGGCGTCGCCCGCCACAAAAATATGATCAAGATTGGTTTGCAGGTACGAATTGATTTTGACAAATCCGCGCTCGGTTTCCAAGCCAATCTGTTCCAAACCCAGACCCTCGAGCGCGGCAGGCCAGCCCACAGCCAAAATCACCGCCTCGACGTTGATCGAATGTTGTACGTCCTGAAAAGTATACGTCAACCGTTTCAAACCGTCAGGTTCGAGTTTAATGCCCTGGATGCCAGAGATTCCCGTGATGACCCGTACCCCTTGACGCTCAAAACCGTCACGAAGCGCTCGAGCCACGTCCGCATCGGCTGGCGGCAGAATATTGGGCGCAGTCTCGAGCAGCGTCACGTTTGCGCCGTAAGCACTCATGATGGTGGTGACTTGTACACCCGTATAGCCGCTACCAACAATGACCACCGATTTTGGCAGATGCTCGAGGTCAACAATTTCTTCGGGCGTGATGGCAAATTCGACCCCAGGAATTGGCGGACGACGCGCCTTGCCGCCGACGCACAAAATGATGTTCTTGGCACTCAACTCGCGCCCAGAGTCTGCCAACTTCACGCGGTGAGGATCGAGAAAATGGGCTGCACCCTCGAGAAACAATTGCCCACCGGCGTCACGAAGTTTATCTTGAACCCGTTTGACATTCTGAATCTCAGCAATCACCTGCCGCACTTTTGCAACCGTGGTCTTCCACTCGAGTTGCGGCGCTGAGACTTCAATCCCGTACGCCCCAGCGCCGCGAATGTCGCGCAGCAACCGCGCCGTAATTGCCAAGACCCGAGTCGGGACGCAACCCGTGTTGGTACACGTTCCACCCGTGCGGCGTTTGTCCACCAGTGCAACTCGCGCACCCAACGCACTGGCTCTCAGCGCCGCCGTCGCGCCCGCAGGACCCGCCCCGATCACCAACACATCAAATTCTTGATTCACCATTCCATCTTAAATCAGAGTGCTGGCTAGCGTTCAAGAAAAAATTTTGAAAGCGTGCTCGAGCGACCCAATTGGATCGTTTTTCGGCACAAACTCATGCGTCACAAAACCTTCAAATCCTGTACTCGAGATGGTTTTGGCAATCGCGGAATAATTGAGTTCTTGCGTGTCATCAATTTCGTTTCGTCCCGGGTTTCCTGCCGTGTGATAATGCGCAAAACTCGAGTGATGTTGTTTTACAGTGCGAATGATGTCGCCTTCCATGATTTGCATGTGATAAATATCGTAAAGAAGTTTGACGCGGCTCGAGTTCACCGCCTCGCAAACTTTTAAGCCAAATTTGGTGTGGTCGCATTGATAATCGGGGTGATCGACTTTGGAATTGAGCAGCTCGAGAATCAAATTGATACCAGCATTTTCGGCGTGTTTGGCAACTCGAGCCAAGCCTTCGGCGGTCATTTGAGCGCCCGTTTCAAAATCCAATTCGCGCTTGTTGCCCGAAAAACAAATCAGGTTCGGGATACCCCATTTTTCGGCAAGTTTGAGATTTGCCAGAATCTCGAGTTCGATGCGTGCATGATTTTCGGTTTGATTGAGACCGTTCTCGATGCTCGAGTGACCATTGATCGCCGAAATTTGCAATCCAGAATCTTTTGCCAAACCGAACATACTTTCTGGCAGCAACTCAACGGCGGCAAACCCGATTCTCACCGCATTTTCAAACAACACTTTGGGGTCAATTAGGTTTTCAAAACACCAGTACGAAAAGCCTTGCCTCATAAACTCGAGACTCGTGTCGCCGCCTCGAAATCCAGTGCCGTCAAACCGCCCGAACTGTGCGTGACGTAAGCCACCCGCACGGTTTTCCAAGTAATCTCGAGGCTGTCGGGATGATGATCCATTTTTTCGGCAATCAGCGCGACCTGAACCGCAAACGCCACACCCGCGCCGTAACTCGAGAAGCTAAACTTTTTCGCCAGTTGACCGTTCTCGAGCGCCCAACCGGGCAATGCTTGGAGTCGGGTTTGAATATCAGTATCCTCGAGTTTTTTGTCCATGACTTGATTCTAGACCCATTCAGATGAGTGACGCTCGAGCCACTCGAGTACCGCCAGAGCGCTGGCGAGGTTGGTGGCAAGCGGCACGTTGTGAACATCACAGATTCGCAGCAGGGCGCTGACATCGGGTTCGTGTGGTTGAGCCGTTAACGGGTCACGAAAGAAAAACACCGCCAAGATTTTAGCTTCGGCAACCATCGCGCCAATCTGCTGATCGCCGCCGATTGGACCCGACAGCATCCGAGTGACGGGCAAACCAGTCTCGAGGGTGACTCGAGCACCCGTCGTTCCCGTACCAATCAAATTAAACCTCGAGAAGATGTTTTTATGCTCGAGCACAAAACGGCACAGATCGTCTTTTTTGTCGTCATGGGCAATCAAGGCAACGGTGATGGGTTTTTCTGACATTGAAAAAGTATAACTCGAGTTTCAGCCTTCAAATCGGCTGAGGTTAGGGATTTCGTTGGCAATCGTGGTTTCTTCGCCGTGACCACTGAAAACAGTGGTTTCACCTGGCAGCGTGAACAATTGCGTGCGGATGCTCGAGATCAGGGTGTTGTGGTCGCTTCCTGGCAAATCGGTGCGTCCGATGCCAGATTTGAAAAGTGCGTCGCCCGAAAGCACAAAACCTCCAGGTTTCGAGTACAGGCTGACATGCCCTTGCGCGTGACCAGGCGTGAACAACACCTCAAGCTCGAGTTCGCCAAGTTTCCAAGTTCCTGATTGTAATTCTTCGTCTGGCGCTTCTGGTTGCGTGAACGGCATGTTCCAGCGTTGTGCCGCCAGATGGCTTTGGTCGTATTGCCCTCGAGCCTCAGGGTGCAACCAGACATCCACATTCAGTGCTTCTCGGGTGGCTTGAACAGCTCCAACATGGTCAAAATGCGCGTGGGTCAGCAAAATGGCTATGACACTCGAGTTGGTTTTTTTGACCAACTCGAGGATGTCGGCGGCATCTTCGCCAGGGTCAACCAGAATGGCTGCACCAGAGTCATGACGCAGCAAATAACAATTTTCTTGCACAGGTCCAGTGACCAGGCGAAACAGCTCGAGTTTTCCAAAATTGAACGATTTCAGGCGCTGCATGTCACGCAGTCTAACGCCTGAACTGTGCATCAATTGGTTACTCGAGAAACATGTATTTGCAAAAACAGGCGAAAAACGCCTTGGGTGTGTTAACCTACGTCACTTCAACAAGCGGGCGACTGAGATTTCATTCGGGAAGCTCCAGGAGGTTTGAAGGAGTGATTATAGATTCTGGTGCGGTGGTAGAGGGTAAAGTCACGAGAGTGACGGATTTCGGCGCGTTCGTTGAACTTAAAGAGACGGGCGAGACAGGTTTGGTTCACATCTCGCAGATCGCACATGAATTCGTGCGTAGCGTCGCTGACTTTTTAAAAGAGGGTCAGGAGATTACCGTCAAGGTTCTCGGACGTGATGAAAAGGGCAGATTGGATCTCTCGATCAAAGAGATGCAAGAAGAACCCGAAGAAATCCCCAAGCCCAAACGCATTGGCAAGCAAAGCCCTGCATTTGAAGCGAAATTGCGTTCGTTCATGCGTGATGCCAAAGAACGCACCACGGCTGGTGAAGGTGCGATTGGCAGCACCAGCAAGAAGAAAAAGAAAAAGTAATTTTCGAGTTTTGGGCATCAGGCGCGATTGGCGTCTGATGTTTTTTTACGCCAGGTTTTTAGATTTTACCGCGCAGCAAGTGCAGCAACTCGAGTTCCATCTCGCCGCACAATCGACCCAGAACTGCAAGTTCGACGCTGCGCTCTTGACCGTTCAGATGCCGCCGGGCTTGGGTCAACGCGCCCACCGCCCATTTGACGTTGCCCATGACCTCCCAGTAAAACAACTGCTCGAGGTTAATTTGGCGGTTTATCAGGGCGTTGTAATGCTCGAGAAATGGCGCAACCTCACCGATGCCGCCAAGTCTTAACTGGTCTTGCCCGAAGCGCCAGGCGCGTACAAGCAACCAACCGAGGTCTTCGGCTGGGTCGCCAACGTGGGCAAATTCCCAGTCGAGCACGCCAACCAAATCTGTTTCGGAGATCATCAAATTCCCAATTCTAAAGTCGCCATGCAAGACAACAACCTCGCTTTGGGCTGGAATGTTGCGCTCGAGCCAAAGCAATGCAAGTTCGGTCACAGGATGCGGCTCGAGCGTACTGTCGAGTTCGCTGCGAAGTCTCGAAATCAAATACGAAGCCGCGTTCAAATCTCGAGTGCCTGGTAAAAAATGTAGTGGCTGGAGTTTCAGGCTGTGAATACTTGCCAGTTCTATGGCAAGTTGAAGCGGAAGTGATTCTCGAGCGACTGTAAATTCGGGGCGGCTGACAATGCGCCTGCCGACTGCCTCTCCTTTCAGGCGTTCGGAGACGAAAGCCTCTTTTCCCAAAACATCAGGAAAGTACGCAATAGGTTTGGCAACCGTCACGCCCGCGTCTCGAGCCGCCTGAAGTACCAAAAATTCTTCTTGCAAGCTGATTTGATCGGCATTCATTGCGCCGCCGCCGGCACGACGCAAAATCAACTCGAGGGTTTGGTTTGAAGTTTCGAGGTCAAACGCCCAAGCTTCTTTGCTTGCCCCACCAGCCAACATTTTGAGGCTCGAGATTTGATTCTCGCCAAATTTGGGGGTTAACAGTTGCTCGAGGTTTAGTTTTAAAGCTTCAATCATTCTGGGTTTTTCCTGCGGCGCGACGGAACAAACGCCGTGCGATGCTCATTTTATGCACTTCGGTTGCGCCGTCATAAATTCTGAACGGTCGGACTTCCTGGTAAAACTGGCTGATTGGAATGTCCTGACTGACCCCAAGTGAACCGCAGATTTGAAGCGCACGATCCACAACGCGGTTGACGGTTTCGGAGACAAAAACTTTGGTCATGCTGGCTTCATGCCGCACACGCTCTCCCCTGTCGAGCTTCCAGCAGGCTTGGGCGATCATCAGCCTGGCGGCATGAATTTCGATTTCGGATTCGGCTACCATCCAACCAATGGCTTGGTGCTCGGAAAGCATTTTGCCAAAACTTTGACGCTCGAGGGCGTATCGCTGGGCAATTTCCATGCTGCGCACCGCAATGCCAAGCCAGCGCATACAGTGGGTCAAACGGGCTGGGTCAAGGCGAAGTTGAGCGTAATCAAAACCCTTGCCAACTTCGCCCAGCACGTGTTCATCTCCAATTTCAACGCCGTCAAACTCGAGTTCGCAGTGACCACCTGGCACGAAATGGTCAAGCGTTGGAATCAAACGCTTCAGCCTGATGCCTGGGGTGTCCATCGGCAACAAAAAGATGGTCGCGCCGAGGTCAGTTTCCCCCTCAAATGCCCTGGTCAAGATCATGGTGAACGCCGCACCATCCGCGCCCGAAATAAACCACTTCCCAGCCTCGAGCTGCCACTTGCCATTTTTTCGTCGGGCGACTGACTTCAGCATCGACGGGTCTGAACCCGCACCCGGTGGCGGTTCAGTCATTGAAAAACACGAACGGGTCTCGCCTGTCAGTAACGGCTCGAGAAACATTTTTTGCTGTGCAGGATTTGCCACATGCGAGAGCAAGTGCATGTTGCCCTCGTCGGGGGCGCTGGCGTTCAGGGCTTGAGCACCGAGCAAACTTCTGCCCGATTCCTCGAGAATCACGGCAATCTCAGTCCATGAAAGTCCCAGTCCACCGTATTTTGTGGGCATGTGCGGCAGGAACAGTCCGGCGGCTTTGGCTTGTTCTTGAAGCTCGGATCGGATTTTGCCGATTTGAGTCATATCTGCTGTCAATTCGGGTTCTCGAGGAATGACGCCAGTATTGACAAAATCGCGAGTGCGTTGACGTAATGCCTCGAGTTCTGGGGAGTAACTGAAGTCCATTTGATCTCCTTGATGTTGAAATCATACGCTGTCAGAAACAAGGCAATACATGTGAATATATTCACGATTATTCTATTCGTGAATATATTATTGTAAATTGCAATTTTTGAGCAGCCATCAACTGAAACAATTACATCGATAACAAACTTCAGCGTTCATAAACAGGTAGAATCCAAACAAACCGTGAGCGTTTCAACCCCAAAACTTTATTTGCTTGGAATGCCGCACTTAACGCGTCAAAACCAACACATCCGAATTGCCACCCGAAAAGGCATCGGTTTGTTGGCATTTCTTGCTTTGGAGGGCGTTCAAACCCGAGCACGACTGGCAACGGTTTTCTGGGGACAATTCGACGAAGCCAGAGGGCGCATGAACCTGCGCCGAGAACTGCAACGCCTCAAAGACTTGGGGCTGCAAGACCTGCTGGTTGTCACCAGCTCGAGCTTGCAATTGTCAGAACTTCTGGAATGTGACGCCAGGACATTTCAAGCGGCGGTCTTGGGTGGTGATATCCAGTCGGCGGTCAAACTCTGGAACGGCACGTTGCTTGAAGGTTTGGATGCTGAAGAAGACCTCGAATTTGACACCTGGCTCGAGCAAAAACGAATTGATTTTGAAGCCCAGTACTTGGATGCCTTGCACGTTCATGCCGCGCAGCTCGAAGCCAACCGCGATTTTCGACAGGCGCTGTCTATCCAGCAACAAATTCTTGCCAGGGACAACCTCAACGAAAGCGTTTATCAAGCGCTGATTCGGCTGTACGGGCAACTTGGAATGCGTGAACAGGCGACAGCGACATTTTCTCAACTCGAGGATTTGTTGCGCGAAGAACTCGGATTGACTCCCTTGCCCGAAACCGTAGCACTGATCGAAAAAATCAGGTTGAACACCAAACAAGTCAATGCAGCACCAACTCAGAACATTCACGACCTATACGATCCGCCTTTTGTGGGGCGCGACGACGTGATTGCTGAACTAAGTCAAAACCCAAAACGCATTCAACTTTTGCTCGGCGAACCTGGAATCGGCAAAACCCGTCTGGCAAACGAATTTTTATCAAGACTTGGCAGTTTTGTACGGATTCAAGGCAGGGAAGATTGGCGAGGCATCACGCTCGCACCCATTACAACGATATTGCGAGAATTCCCCGAACGACTTGATTCGCTCACCAACAGCGACAAACTCGAGGTGGCACGGTTGCTGCCAGAAATAGAACCCAACAGCAAAAATCTCGAAGCACCATCGCTCGAGGGTCGAACACGATTTTTGCAGGCACTGGCAAACGCACTGGGCT
>JAYTKL010000218.1:0-11171 GCA_043730305.1 Deinococcales bacterium
CCGCGCAATTTCACCTCGCCAGAGTCGGCAAATTCAAAACCTGCCAGAATCCTCAGCAAGGTCGTTTTGCCACACCCCGAAGGTCCAAGCAAACTGAAAAACTCGCCGCGCCGAATCTTCAAGCTGATGCCTTTTAAAACCTCGAGTTCACCGAATGATTTTCGTACATTCCCAAAGGTCACATCCGAGTTTTCCTCGAGTTGACGCTTTCGCCGCTCGCCCAGGTTGAGTTCAGTCACCTTGGGTATTATGCGGCATTGGCGCACTGAAAGGCAAAACCCAAACCGAAATGGGTTTGGGTTCAAAATGTCTTAGAGCCTGTTTATGAAGGTCGCTCGAGTCGCTTGAAGGAGCAAATAGCAAAAACACTCGATGCTCTTCGCCAATTGCTATCTGCTTCTTAACCATAAAACGCACCTAACGGGCATGGTCGCTAATGGCTTAAAACGCTGCAAAATCAAGAAATTTTCTCGTACATCTGACTTCATAAACACGTTCTTACAAAAAAGCTGCTTAACGTCGTCCGTAACGCAGAATTGTTAATTTTACCTGGCGTTTGCCCCAACGCATTGCTGTGCTGCGGCTGTGAAACCAAACGTCAACGGTTCTGGACATTCTGGGATGCATGGTGTCTTCGACAATGAAGACCACACCTTGCAGCATACTATTGAAGCGTCCGCGCCCTGCGCCAGAACCAAGTGCGCCCATGTCTTCAAGGCGAACCTGTGAACCGTAAGGGATGCTGCGCAGCATGTCGCGGCTGAGGGCAATCACGCCAAATCGGGTTCGCGCACCGGTGGCGGTGACCCTGGGGCTGGAATCGGTTTGACTGACCGAACTGTTGTATCCAGTGGACTTTAAGAAGTAACTGGGTCCAGCGCGGCGCGAAAGGGTGCTGACCCTGGGTTTAACTTTTGCAGGAGTGGTTTTTTGTTTGACAACAGGTTTTGGGGCTGGTTTGGTGGCGGGTTTGAGGGCTGGTTTCGCAAGCGGTTTTGGGCTGCTTGCAGGCTTGGGCTTACTCGAGACGCTCGGGAGTTTATTGGTTGCCAGTGAACTCGAGGGGCTGATTGGGGCTGTGCTTTGGGCGCTGGTGCTTTGTGCGCTGGTTGTTCGGGTGGTGACTGTTGTGGACGGTGTATCTGGCAACGAGGACGGCAAGGGCGCACTCGAGGTGATGGCGCTGGGCGGGTTGCCGCCGAGCATACTGAGACTCTCGAAACGAAGGGGCAACGGCACTTGCAATGGGGCTGGCAGTGCAAGGTTGTTGGAAAGCAAAGTTCCGTCCAGGTCTTCAATTTGTCCTGTGGCACTTTGCGCGAGGCTGTTCCAGCTTGCACCCATGATGGTTAGCGTTGATACCGTAATCAGTACACGCCAAAATCTCGTTCTTGTCATTCTCGAGCACCTCCTTTGGGCGTTTAAACTTCACGCCGCGAGGTCGAGCAATAAAAAAAGCTGTTGGCAACGTATTTCGCTGCCTTCGAGCGTTCCCAGAGATTAGACGTGGTCTTTAAGGGTTTGATGAGTTTTAATCTGGTATTTTCTCATGAAAGCACATTCTGTTGATTGAACCCTGTCTCAAAATACTCAAGTCTTCCCAGCGTCAAGGCTTGTGTCACCATGAGAGAAGTGCCAAGACGACTGACCAAATTCTCATGCTTAACATTCGAGAATTTACCCCTAGAAAATGTGGATCAGATCACATGCGCTACTAGATATGGTTTGACACGCCTTCAAACAACCAAACAAACCCATCAACTGGTAGCCAACAGACCGAACCCCAAAGTCTTCGACAAATCTTCAAAAAACATGATCGAAAACCGAATGAACACCGCGCACAATAAATCAACAGGGGCAAAACCTCGAGTAGATGACAAACATCACCCACAGCAAATGACGAAGCACACTGTCACCCGCAGCGATCAGAACCTAGAATCAAGCCATTCAAAACCTCGAGATCAGAGACTCGAGCATCAACGGAGGAAAGACCATGACAACCACCCCAAACCAAAACTCGAAGCGCCTCGGCTACATCCTGATCGGCATTGCCGCACTATTAACCATCAGCCTGATTGCAGGCGACGGCGCAGGTTGGTTGATTATTGGGGCGATAGCCGCCGGCTTCCTGTACTTCTACCGCGAAAACCGCCTGCCAGGGCTTGCCGTTCCAGGAGGAATTCTGGCGGGCATCAGTGCCGGAATCGTGCTCGGTAACGTCCTTGGTTTTGACACCGCATTCTTGATCGGACTGGCAGGCGGTTTTTACCTCATCACCCGCCTCGAGCCAAAACGTCACGCCTGGGCAATTTACCCCGCATACGCCATGCTCGGGATTGTGGTGCTCAACTTTGTCTCCGATTCACCCTGGGTCTTCATTCTGGGCATCTTCGCCCTGGGCATTTACTTTCTGAACCGCAACAAAACCAACAGCATCTCGAGCAGCCCAACAACATCAAACATCGAAGTTAATCTGCGTAGTGTCGAAACAACCCCTCCAACCGTTGAAGCCCAAACCTCGGGCAACTTTCACACCGCGCTGGCACGCCTTGACCGCCTGAAAGCATGGCGCTCCAACATTGCAGCCCAAAACCAAATTGAGGCTCAAGAAGTTCTATCCGACGCCCAACTCGAGCATCTGGCGCACACCCCAGTTAGCACACTCGAGGGTTTGCAAGACACGCTCGAGATTGCCCAACTGGTGAAATACGGACAGGCGCTGCTGGCAATCTTGCAATAAATTTTAGGATGCTTGACATGAAGTGAACTTCACATTCCATGATAGAACTCGAGCATCGGAGGTCATCATGGAAGCAGCGAAGCTGGATAAACTGAGCCAGGAACTCTTTGTTAAACGTACCCAAAAATACGCTTGGTATTTTGAAAATGATTCTGAAATGCACGGCATGTTTGGTCTTTTGGCTGGTAGTGAATACAACGCTCGAGCTTTCATGAACCCCAAAGGCGTTGGGATTGGTGCGTTCAGCAAAATGGTGAAATTACCGATTTCAACCGTGCGTCATTACGTGCGGCTTGGGTTGATCGAACCGTGGCTGGTCGCAACCAGATATCGTTTTCATGTGGTGAACGTCGCCCAAGTTGAATCGGTGTTGCAGTGGTGTGATCTTGGTTTAACGCTTCAAGACATTGTTGCCCGTAAACAAGCCTGTCGAGCGCAAGGCATTTTGTTCAAAGGATTTCTCGAGCCGTTAAACAGCGACATTGACCACAGCATTGGGTTTGTTCAACGAATTATTGAGGGCGAACGCATTTCTGAGCGCGTCAGTTTTTGGACGACCACCAGCGGTTTGTCTGAACCCGAAACTTGGACTGACCCGCCCGAACTCGAGCGAGAACGCCGTGATCTGGTGCAAGAATTGTTGACCGAATACCGTGCCGCCCGTGAAAAGCTCGAGCAGAAAAAACTCGAGTTGGAACAACGCATCGCTCGGGCGCTCGAGTTTGAACAGCGTATTGCTAAGGCGGCATGATGAACCTCGAGATGCAAGCGTTGATGAACGCTTTCCCGAACGTCAAAACCCTGATTGAAGGCAGTCATGTCGGCGGTGGTAACCTTGAAGAATTGCTCGAGCATTGGATTGAAAACCGAAAACCCATTTGCAGCGCGATTGAAAAGCCTGGCACGCTTTTGGACATTGGTTGCGCGAACGGATTTTTGCTGGCTTGCCTGAAATTTTGGAGCGAGTACCGAATCACGCCGTACGGTGTTGACATTGATACCAGCAGTCTCGAGTTGGCTCGAGCATTGCTGCCAGAATACGCGAATCATTTCGCGCAATGCTCGCTCGAGAAGTTACCGACACGCACCAGTCTTGGACTTCCAAGACGTTTTGATTACGTCTACTGGAATGTCTGGGACGGACTCGATTTTGTTGAGCCGCTTTACCAAACTTACGCCGAGAATGCGTTTGCGGCGGCTCGAGATGGTGGGCGAGTGATTTTAGGGTTTTACAATTCCGACCACGAATTTGTGGAAAGACAACTCGAGTGGTTGCTGGGCAGATTTGGGGCGTTCACTGAAAAACTCGAGCCTGGGGTGGTTTTTGTCTGGTGGGATCAGGTTTAAAAAATGATTTTGAGGGCGGCGAGCGACGACGGGCAACTTTAAGCTTGATACGGAATTTGCATGGTGGGGTTGCGAACTTCGGGAATAAATTGTTCGTTGATCTGCTGCTTGATTGACCGACGAAGACTGGGTTTGATTCTAAATTCCATAAATTTGCGTTTCCAGATCACTTCAAAACCACGGCTGAACAAGACGCATTCGACCACCTCTTGAATGTGCTTGTCCCATTTGGCATTGATTGGCATGATGCCCTCGGTTTGACCGGCGCTTGCCACAGCCCGCATAAAACGAATGACTTGTTGCAAAATAGGCAACTTGTTAAAATTCTCGGCAAGCTCGACTGCTTCATGCGCCGAAAACTCGAGTTCTCCGAGCGAAGTTTCAGTGACCAGTACAGGTGTTACCATTTTTGAACCCATTATTACCTCCCGGAAATATTAAGCTGTGTTGATAATACAGGCAATTTTTCAGTCCTGGCGGTCATTCCTCTCAATCTTAAGTGTTTCTCATTTCACTGGATGAAAGACGTGATATTTACAGTGTGTAAAGAAATCTGAACTTGACAGCCTTAAAAGGAAATACTCGAGCTTTCAACGCCCCCAGTTTGAGTGACAGGAAACCGCACGCCAGCCAACAAGACTTAATCAACCAACCCGAACTGCAATTCTTGTGTACCGATAAAACTCGAGCAGCTAATGAATCCGATTATTACGACCAAGTTTCGCTTCATACTGCAATTATAATCAGCACCGAACTTTGAGGCTCGAGTCAACGTACTTCAAGTGGTTTTCAATACCGCATCTCGCCATAAAAATTGGTACTTTAAGACCCATGAGCCGCTGCGACGTTAGGAGCGTCACAGTAAGCAAGTTCGCTGGAGGAAATCAAATGGAATACGACGTTTTAATTATTGGTGGTGGACCCGCAGGTTTGACCGCAGGCATTTACGCTGGACGTGGCAGTTTAAACACCATCATTCTCGAGAAAGGCAACCCTGGCGGGCAGATCGCGCAAACCGACGAGGTCGAAAATTACCCAGGTTTTCCTGATGTGATCTCTGGACCAGAATTGTCAAGCCGCATGGTGCAACAAGCCGAAAAATTCGGGGCAAAAATTGTGTTTGACGAGGTGATGTCCCTCGAGAAAGTTGTCGGCGGTTTTAGCATCAAGGGTTACGACAAAACCTACACGACCAAAGTCGTGATTATTGCCACGGGCGCGAATCCAAAGCGTTTGAACGTGCCTGGCGAGGACAAGTTTTACGGACGCGGTGTCAGCACTTGCGCCACCTGCGACGGCTTCTTTTACCGTGGCAAGCATGTGATCGTGGTTGGCGGTGGCGATGCCGCCATCGAAGAGGGCACGTTCTTAACCAAATTTGCCGAAACCGTGACCGTGGTTCACCGCCGAACCGAATTGCGTGCCAACAAAGTCGCGCAAGACCGTGCGTTCAGAAATCCCAAAATGAAATTTGTTTGGAACACCGTGGTCGAAGAAGTGCTGGGTGACGAAGTCGTCACGGGCGTCAAAGTCAAAAACCTCGAGACGGGTGTGGTCAGCATCATGCCAACCGACGGCGTGTTTATTTACGTGGGTCACGAACCAAACACGGGCTTTTTGTCGGGTACGCTCGAGTTGAACAACCACGGTTATGTTGCGGTCAAAGACGAAATTTACACCAGTATTGAAGGTATTTACAGCGCTGGCGATGTCAGCGACGAAATTTACCGTCAATTGTCCACCAGTGTTGGGGCTGGCACAAAAGCCGCCATGAAAGCCGAGAAGTACATTGCTGACCTTGAAGATCATCATGCGCAGGTTGGTGTGGACAGCTCGAGTGTGGCTGTGGCAGCCGATTGATTTTAAAAACTCAGTTGAAGCTTTTTTGGCAAGCTCGAGATTCTGTTCAGACTCGAGCTTGTTTTTGCTTTATTTGCCTTTGAATTTTAATTCGCTTGCCAGCGCTCGAGCTTCTTTAAAAACTCGAGCATCACGGTTAATGCCGCTTTGACATCGCTTGGGATCACAGCCTCGTCTGGGTGATGGCTTAACCCCCTGGGTGAGCGGATAAACAACATGGTGGCTTTGGTCATTCCTGCCAGAATCATGGCATCATGTCCCGCTCCAGAAGTCAGACGGTGAACGCTCGCCGTTTTCTCGAGGCTGGTTTGCAAGGTGGGCAAACTGGCACGGTTTTTAAAGCCGCAATCCTCGAGCGCATCTGCCAGAAATTCGGTTAACAAGCTGTCCATCGGTACGGCGCGTTGCTCGAGCTTGATTTGATGATCTAAGTTGACCTTGCGGCGTTGCCCAGTGTGCCAGGTGAAATCGAGTAAATCTGCCACAGCGCGTTCTCGGGTGGCATCATCCGCGTGACGCACATCCAAACTGGCTCTAACCCGCCCTGGAATAATATTCCCCGCCCCATTTTCGACCTCGAGCGTGCCGACGGTGGCGACCAGCCCAGGAATGGTTTTTGCCATGCGTTCCGCCTCGAGCACCAGTGTGGAGGCGACCACCAGCGCGTCTTTGCGCAAATTCATTGGGGTTGTGCCCGCGTGTGCCGCCTGCCCCCTAAACTCGAGGTTAACCCGCGTCTGCCCGGCAACCGCCTCCACCAGTCCCAAGGGCGCTTGACGGCTCTCGAGAATCGGTCCTTGTTCGATGTGAACCTCGAGATAACCAAGCACCTCTGAGGGCTTGTAGGCGGCACTGGGAATATCATTTGGATTCAAACCATAATCAACAATCGCTTGCGCGACACTCGTTCCCAGGGCATCGGTTTTCTCGAGCAACGCACGGTCAACGCTGCCCACCACCGCCTTAGAACCAATGAATGGCATGTTAAAGCGCACACCTTCCTCTTCAGAAAACGCGATCACCTCGAGCGCGAACGGTAATTTGTGCGCACCCAGCGCACGCGACACGGCAATCCCAAGCATCACCCCCAAAATGCCGTCGTAACGCCCAGCATTCGGCACGGTGTCAATGTGCGAACCGATCAACAAGGTTTTGGCACTTGGAGAATTCCCCTCGAGCCGCCCGATCACATTACCAACCGCATCAACCCGAGTGGTTAACCCCGCCTCGTTCATCCAAGCCTCGAGTTTGGCTTGCACCTCGTGCGCGGGTTTGGACAGGAACGTGCGCGTGATCTTGCCAGGCTCTTCGGTATGGGTTGCCAGAATGTCACAACGCTCAAGGGCTTGTTGTGACAGCGCCAAAATGGTCGCGCTCGAGGGGACTTCAAAACCCATCAGCTACCCCTGTACGTGCTGTAACCATAAGGCGAAACCAAAAGCGGAACATGATAATGCGCTTCAGTGTCCGAAATTTTAAACTGCACTGGCACAACCCCCAGAAAATCAGGATTTCCAAAATATGCGCCCACCTCAAACTCGAGCGTGTAAATTCCAACTTTCAAACTTTCAGCCTCGAGCAGTGGCGTGTCAGCGCGTCCGTCGCTATTGGTACGAATGGTTTTTAAAATTTCACGATTTGCGTTTAAAAGCCTGATCTCGAGGTTCGCGGCAGGTTTGCCCCGAGATGTATCCAGAACGTGCGTGGTGAGTTTACCCATGAAGCCAGTTTACGGGTTGATTGCGGGTTGTGACTCGAGAGAATGCACTATTGCAATCAATCTTGGCAGAAAACCTAAACTGTCCTACAATAAATCATGACTGCAATGCTCGAGAAATCAGAAACAAAAACCACAACCGAAGCGCCGTTCGAGTTGATGCGTTTTTCGGGCGAACGCTACGATGAACTTTGCAAAAGTGGGTTTATCACGTCTGATGACCGTGTGGAACTGCTTGACGGTCAGATTGTGAGGAAACCAGAAATGAACCCACCGCATTTGTACAGTTTGCTCGAGCTTCATACACGCATGGTTTTGCAATTTCACAGTCGTGCTTGGGTTTCAAGTCAGACCACAATTCGTTTACCTCAAGACGGCAGACCCGACCCCGACATTACCGTTTTTAAACTCGAGACTCCCAAAGATCGTTTGCCGCTTCCCGAAGACATTTTATTGGTGATCGAAGTTTCCGACAGCACCTTAACCCGTGACCGTGAAACCAAACTCGAGCTTTACGCCAGAGACGGCATTGTTGAATACTGGATTGTCAACCTCGAGCAACACCAACTCGAGGTATACCGTGAACCTGACGGCACGCGGTACGCAAGTAGTTTTACCGTCAAAAACGCGAGGCCAACGGCGTGTCTCGCGTTTCCTGATGATTTGATTGAATGGTCTTAAAATTTAATACCCGAAAGTTAACAACGTTCCTTTTTCACCACCAACCCAGAGGTGCGAGGCATCAAAGGCGTAACCCGAATGAAGTCGTGAATCAGAGGCGAGGGCGCGGATGCTCGAGGTGCTGTCTTTCCAAGTCGCGCCACCGTCGGTGCTGGCAAACAACAATGCCGAGGAACTGCCCGTCTTGCCCACCGCCCAACCGTTCATGCCGTCTGGCGCAAAGAACATGTGATAAAAGATGGTGTTTTCACGGAGCGTGGGGAGTTTGGCTTTGATCCAACTCGAGTCAGCCCCTTTTTGGGCGTCGTTGGTCAAGAAAATAAAGCCCGATTCTGGTTCTGGGTTGAGTCCACCGTAAGCGTAACAACGCTTGGAATTTGTGCAGGTCACGCCGAGTGGACCCGCGCCGTCTTCGATGCCTTTGAAAACGATACGGTAATAGCGTTTTCCACCGTCGGTGGAGAGGCAAACGCCTGCGGTTTGGGTGCCGCGTTGATTTCGCGCACCCGAAGGGTACAGAATCACTGACAAATCAGGGGCAACATACGCGGGTTGGGTCAGGTGTGGACTGATGCTGACTCCAGGGTCAGAATCGCAAAGTCGTGGGTCGGCTTTGAGCAGGTTTTCAAAATTGCTGGGCACAGACCCAGGTGGCACGGGCGACCACAACGGCGACCAGAGTGCGCCTGGACTAGGTGCGTCAGTGGTGTCATAGGTTTCTCGGCTGTTGAACAAAACCCAACGACCATCTTTTTCGCCGATGCCCATTTGCTGATTGAGTCCAAAGGTTTCTCCGCCGTCCAAAACGCCAATTTTTACGGTGGTCCACGAGGCGGCTTTGGTAAAATCGCCAGTTGCACTGACAAACGATGCGCCCGCACCATCCACCAGTGCGATCAGTTTATCTCGAACCTTTGAAAGTCCCGTAAAACCAATCTCGCCAAGCGTGCCAAGTTTTTCGGCAAGCTTGGCATCACCGGTCAGCAAGGTGGCGGTGATCTTCTGACCATCGCTGGCGTACAAGTGCCCCGCCCCACCGAAAACACTGGTGGCAATCACGCAGGCTTTGGCGGAGGCACAATACATGCCAGTCACACGCTCGTTGTCTTGGGGCAGTTTTATACTTTTCCAAGTTCCAGCTTGCGCGTAGGCGAATGCCAACGCCACCACTGCGACACTCATGGTGGTATTCAGGGCGATCAAAACAATTTTTTTCATACATTCCCCCTTAATTGAATGGCTGATTGTTTAACATGAACCATACAAGCTGTTGTGACTTTTCTCAAATCGGTTTCCTCGAGCCTTTCTTTGAACTTGTCTTCACAAGAAAGTTAAACCAAGCCTGGTCACAAGCTGGTCACAAAACACGTTTACCCAAGCTTGACAGAACTCGAGCCTCACCCTTACACTCGCATCAGTCGAAAAGACTGACAACTTAGGTTCTCTTATCAAGAGCGGCAGAGGGACTGACCCATTGAAGCCGCAGCAACCGAGTTCAAGGATTTCATGCTCAAAACAAAGCACAACCAGATGCGAATGTTCAACCGCCAAACGGTTGATTAAATCTTGTTGTCGTTTCAGCAAATTTCTTGACTGTTCGGTGCTAATTCCAGCCAAGGTTTAACCCTTGGGCAGATGAGGGAAGGACGCGACAAGAATTCTTTTTGCCCCTTCTCGAGACGAGGAGGGGTACGGTTTTGCATGGAATTGAATAACTCGAGTTTTGAGATGTCGGTGTGCTTGGCTCGAGAGCGAATGTGTAGCGCCTTATAGCCTTATCAACCTCAAGCCCTCTCAACCCCCAGGAGAAACATCATGCCAAAATTTGAAACCCTGCAAATCCACGCTGGACAGACCGCCGACCCAACCACGGGTGCTAGGGCAGTACCGATTTACCAGACCACCTCGTACAATTTTAAGAACGCCGAACACGCGGCAAAACTGTTTGGTTTGCAAGAATTCGGCAACATTTACAGCCGCATCATGAACCCGACCAATGACGTGCTCGAGAAACGAATTGCGGCGCTCGAGGGTGGCGTGGTCGGACTGGCGGTGGCATCGGGTCACGCGGCAGAATTCTTGGCAATTTGCACCCTGGCGCAGGCTGGGGATAACATCGTCAGTACGCCCAATTTGTACGGTGGCACGTACAATTTGTTCAAAGTGACCTTGCCGCGTTTGGGCATCAACGTCAAATTCACCAGTTCCGAGGAGCGCCCCGAAGAGTTCGCGGCACTGATTGACGATCAAACCAAAGCCGTGTACCTCGAGACGATTGGCAACCCAAGCCTGCAGATTCCTGATTTTCAAGGGATTTCTGACGCGGCACACGCTAAGGGTGTGGCGGTCATTGTGGACAACACGTTTGGTATGGGTGGGTACTTGTGCCGTCCGATTGAACACGGTGCGGACATTGTGGTTCACAGCGCCACCAAATGGATTGGCGGGCATGGCAACAGCATTGGTGGTTTGCTGGTGGACGCTGGCAAGTTCGATTACGGCAACGGGCGTTACCCGTTGTTCACCGATCCAAGCCCGAGTTATCACGGCTTGAACTTCTGGGAGGTTTTCGGCAGCGCGGGACCTTTCGGCAATATCGCCTTTGGCATTCGCGCCAGGGTTGAAGGACTTCGTGATTTTGGCGGGGCGTTAAGCCCTCAAAATGCGTTTTACTTCTTGCAGGGCATCGAAACCTTGTCGCTTCGCGCCGAACGTCACGTGCAAAATACCCTGAAAGTCGCGCAGTGGCTCGAGAAGCACGATGCGGTAGCCAAAGTCACTTACCCGGGTTTGGCTTCGCACAGCCATCATGCTCGAGCACAAAAA
>JAYTKL010000219.1:0-8477 GCA_043730305.1 Deinococcales bacterium
TCGGCAACAATCCTTCCAAGTGCCGCTCCAACCACATTGCCCGTGCCACTGTAACCACCGATTGCCCAAAGGTTTTCACGGACTTCGGTAAGCACTGGCAAGGTACGGCTCGAATAACTGACGCTTGCCGCCCAACGGTGCGTGATTGGCGCATTTTTGACCCCAATTTTTTCGCGCATGAACTGCTCGAGCAAATCTTGAATCGGTTGAGACGGCTCAGAATTGGTCGTCCACTCTTGCTCGAGCGCGGCATCTCGGAAACCTCCCAGGCTGATGCTGCCGTTGGGGAGTTGCTGCCAGTATTCGTAGCCCCAACGGGCGTACACGGGTCGGAGCAGCCGCACCTCGTTTGTTGGAGCGCTGGCAATCATTTGAAGCCGTGCCGTCCGAACATGCCCCGCCAATTCAGGCAATAAAATCTCGAGTTTGCCGTCCACGGCAACAATCACTTTTTTGCAACGAATGATTGCATTCTGGGTACGAACTTCATGTCCTGAGAGACTGGTTACACTCGAGTTTTCAAACAATTGCGCCCCAGCTTCGAGTGCTTTAAAAGCCAGCAAGCGGCACCGCTCGAGTGGATTGAACGCACCATCGGTTGGGATCAGCAAGCCTTCACCCTCTAAACCTGAATACCAAGTCACGGGCAAACCATCCTCTTTCATGGCAGCCATTTGCAACTTGCAATCCTCGAGTTCAGTGTCGCTGGTGGCAATCCGCAAACTGCCCACCCGACGAATGGCGGTCGGGGTTTGTGCGGTCATGCGGTTCATCTCGAGCATGGTCAAACGGTACGCAGCGCTGGCATGTTCACGCCCGAGTTCACCAACGGTATCGTGATAAAACTTTGCCAAACCCGCCAGCAAAAACCCACCGTTTCGTCCCGCCGCGCCGCCCGCGACCATGCCCGAGTCCAGCCCAACCACACGCTGTCCCAACTCGAGAAGCCGCAGAATGCAATTAAGTCCACTGCCGCCCAGACCGATCACGCAAACATCAGTCTCGAGGTCGTGGCTGAGGCTGGGGAGCGGATTCCAGGGGGTGTCATCCCAGATTGGGGTGTTGAGCATGAAATCAGTTTAACGCGAAGTCATTTTTGGGGAATCGTCACTTGCGAACTGATGACTTTCAAAACTCGGTAAATCTATCGCGGTGAATGATGTACACCATGCCAAGCGCTATCGAAACCGACAGTAAACTCGAGATGCCATAACTGACCAGTGGCAGGGTTAAACCTGTCAGGGGCGCAAAGCCCAGGGCTGCGCCGAGGTTGACGAAAACTTGAAATCCGAGCAGTGAAAGCACACCGCCAGTCACCAGTTTGTCCTGGTTTGAAAGACATTCGCCGCCCATTGCGTTCATGCGCCAAAAGAGTGCCATGTACATCAAAATCAGAAATGCGCCGCCGATAAAACCCTGCTCTTCTGCCCAGGGGGCAAAAATAAAATCGGTGTGCGCTGCTGGTACAAAACCACCTTGTGACTGCGAACCTTGCTTGTAACCTTTGCCAGTTAATCCCCC
Source organism: Deinococcales bacterium (assembly GCA_043730305.1). Classification (GTDB taxonomy): domain Bacteria; phylum Deinococcota; class Deinococci; order Deinococcales; family JAAFIG01; genus JANXTZ01. Next base: position 1,522 of record JAYTKL010000219.1, read on the forward strand.
AGAGCCGATGGCAATTTTGGCTTGGTTGAGTTGATAACCCAAGCCACGCAAATCGGCGTCTGGGTTTAAGAAAATCGTGAAACGTTTGATCTGATACTCTTTCAAATGAGGCACGACCAAGGTCGGAATGGCAACAGTCAAAATTGCCAGACCAATCAAAAAATGCCGCCAAGGAATGCCCCGAATCACCATCATGCCCAACGTGATTGCCATTTGCACGATCACACCGCCCAAGTCGGCGCTGGTGAGTGCCATCACGGGCAGGGAAACGGCAGCCACCGGAATGTAATCTTTTAACGACCGAACCGGTTCGCGCATGAACCTCGAGAGCATCAAAATCATGGCGAGCTTGGCGAATTCGGAGGGTTGAAATTGAAATATGCCGCGCCCAAGCCAGGCTCGGTTGCCATTGACGCTGACGCCCAAACCTGGCACGAACGTCAAAAGCAGCAAAAACAATGCCGTAAAATAAAAAGCTGGTGCAAGTTGATACAGACCACGCCGTCCCAAAAACCACATGATCGCCAATGGCAGCAGGGCAATTCCGACGCCAATAAATTGTTTTTGAATGTCGAGTGCCGATCCGACACTGGTCAGTGTCAACAACCCAATGCTCAGAATCACCACGGCAATAAATGGCAATGCCACTTCACGGTTAATCATGTCAAACCCCATCAAGAAAAGCTCTGTTTTCCGCTCGAGCCTCGATGATTGTAAATCTTATTGTGGTGAGGAATGCCTCATGTTTGGGATTAGGAAACTTGTTTCTCGAGCACAACTTATTGGTTTCGCAAGGTTGTGATCTCGCCGCCCGTCCAGAGTTTTAAAAGGCTTAAGACCTGTGCTTCTTGAATGCGCAATGTACCCGTTTCGTTGGTCACGTACCACGCCTCGAGCGGTTCGTTGCGGCGTCCACTGGTGCGGATAAACGCCAGTTGCAGTCCTGCCTCGAGATTGATTTTGGCATAACGGCGCTCGCCCTTGTCGGGAAACGCGCAGGCGGCTTGCATGGACTCGAGGGTTGGTGTTGGTTGTTTACTTGGTGTCATGATTTCCTTCCAGACAGCAACGCAGCATACGACAAGCGAATCACTTTGCTTGCATCAATGTCCACAGTGTTTCGGGTTTGACGGGCAACTCGAGCACCCGAACGCCCACGGCGGCTTTGATCGCATTGGCAATGGCGGCACTGCCAGCCACGATTGGTGGCTCACCAACGATTCGAGCGCCGAAAAGTCCACTGTCGCTGGGTTCTTGCAAGATCACCGCCTCGAAAGATGGTAAATCTGTGGCGCGTGGGAAGTGATACTCGAGAAAATTGGCGCTGTTCAAAACACCACTTGAGTCAAAACGCATGGCTTCGTACAAACCCATGCTCAACCCCTGGGCATTGCCGCCGTGCATCTGCCCCTCAATCAGTGTTGGGTTGAGGGCGAAACCAACGTCCTGTACCGCCACAAACTCGAGCGGCGTGATGACCCCCGTCAGCTTGTTGACGCTGACCCGAGCCAGTTGCACGGTAAACCCTGGCGCTCCCGATTTCATGGCAGAGCGACCCTCGGCAACAATTGGACCCGCGCCACCCGCTTTGGACTGTGCAAGACGCGCCAGTTGCCCTATCGCAATGGCTTTTTCGGGCACACCCTTGACTTGCGCCGCCCCGTTTTTAAGCTCCAAATCATCCTTGTGCGCCTCGAGTTCGAGAGCGGCAACCTCGAGCAGTTGATTTCTGACTTGAACGCTGGCGTCTTGCACCGCGCCAGAAACGCTGACCGTGACTTGCGACCCACCACTGGCTGGCGCGTACGGTCCTGATTCGGTATCGCCCTGCACGATTTGCACCACGTCAGGGTCAACCCCGAGTTGTTCGGCGGCAATCAGCACGAGCGAGCTGTGAACCCCAGAAATGTCCACACTGCCCACGTGCAAACGCACCGTGCCGTCGGTATCCACGCGGCAGACCGCACCTGCGGGCGAAAATGCGCCGGGCCAGCCACCAATCGCAATGCCAACCCCTTCTAGGCAATCAGGGTCGCTCGAGGAGGGTTGGTGACGGTTGAGCCAAGCTGGATGTGACCCAATTTTCTCGAGGCAGGCGCGTAAACCGATTTTGTTCCAGGCACGACCAACGCCGCTCAAATCGCCCGTTTCGACACCGTTTTTGAGCCTGAACTCGAGCGGATCAATGTTCAAGGCGGCTGCCATCTCGTCAATGTTGCTCTCGAGCGCAAAAGTGACTTGCGGTGCGCCAGGGGCACGGTACGCTCCCGCTTGGGGTTTGTGGGTGCTGACTTGCACCACCTCAACCGCCACGTTGTCGCACTTGTAATACCCGCCCATCAACATGCCAATAATGCCAGGAAAACCAAAAGGGTAAATGCCGTTGTCAAAATAGACTTTGGCTTGTATCGCCATGACCCGCCCGTCACTGCTCGCACCCGTTTTCAACTCGAGCCTGGAGGCGCTGGCTGGCGTGGTCGTCATCATGTCCTCGGTGCGTGACAGCACCATCTTGACGGGTTTTTGAAGTTTTAAGGCGAGTGCGGCAACGAGCGGGTCAATCAGTCCGTATTTTGCGCCAAAGCCGCCACCGACATTCATCGGAATCACCTTGACATCCGATTGCTTCAGGCTGAGCAGTCGCGCCACCTCGTTGCGCACCGCGTACTGCCCTTGGGTGCTGGTGTACACGTTGATCTGCCCAAGTCGTGCCCCAGGCTCGGCAACCACCGCGTGAGGCTCGAGGTACGCCTGATGAACCCAGGCGGTTTCGTAAGTGTGCTCAGCGATCACGCTCGAGGCGGCAAAACCGATTGCAAGATCGCCGCGACCAAAGTTTTTAACCTCGAGCATGTTGCTGGCAGCGGTTTGCACCGTGTCTTCACCCTCGCTCGAGTTGCCATGCAATGCCGTCAGGTCTGCGCCCTCCTGCGGGACGCCGTGCTGCCAGATAACCGGCGAGTCTGGCTCGAGCGCCGCCATCATGTCCGACACCACGGGCAGGGGTTCGTAATCAACCTCGACCAACGCCACCGCGTCTTGTGCCGCCGCGTCCGAGGTTGCCACCACCACCGCCACGAATTCGCCAGCGAAAACAACCTCGTCTTTTGCCAGCACCGAACTCGAGCGGGAATTGATGACACGGTCTTTGGTCACAAGGTCATTGGCTGTGAACACCGCCACCACCCCAGGCATGGCGAGCGCCGCTTCAGTGTTGATGCCGATTATTTTCGCGTGGGCGTAAAAACTGAGCACTGGACGGGCGTGAAGCATCTGGGCAAGCTCGAGGTCAGCCGTGAATTTGGCATGACCCGTGACTTTCTCCAGACCGTCAATCAACTTGCGCCCCTTGCCAAGTACCGTGTATTCAGCGTTTTGAGTCATGCCTTAGTTTACCCTCGAGTCCCCCAAAACCAAAAATGGCTTGACGCATGATGCTCGAGCCTGTAACATCTGTGAGCCCTGAGCGCCGAGGTGGCGGAATTGGTAGACGCACTAGTTTCAGGGACTAGCGCCCGTAAGGGTGTGAGAGTTCAAATCTCTTCCTCGGCACCACGATTGACACGGCTCGGATTAAATTCTCGAGCCGTGCCTTTTGTCTTAAAAACTGCTTCGACGGCACAAATGACGGCAACCCACTAAAAAAGTCCGTCTCGAGTGACAGGCTTAGTAGATGTTAAAAAATTATTTTTGTAAATCACCATTTAAGAAAATTTGCCATTTATCCAACTTGCCAAGGTCTGCAAATTTCTCACGCAAAATAATCTGACCTTCGCCATAACCGTACAAACTAAAACTAATCCAATCTGTAGGGTCTGCGCCTTTTATTGTTGGTGCAAGTGCAGCCGTAAGTCCTTTAATACTTGCTATTAAACTGTTGGTTTCTTCTTTTGATCCCAAGCTAACGTATCCACTAATGTTGAATCCGTAATCGGGCAAGTAAACCCATTTGTTAAGGCTTACACCTTCACCAGAATCAATTGCGGCAGTCCAAGCTTTTGAGGTTTCAATAAACTGTGTAAGATTTGATGCGGCGAAAGTCGATGAAAATACAATAAATAACGCGAAAATAACTTTTTTCATAAGCGCCCCTTTAAATTTCACTCGCTTTGAGAACAACCATGCTCTGCACGTATGTTTTATATTTTCTTTGTGGGATTACACTCGTCACTGTTCACAAAATCTTTGCAATCTGTGTTGGGAAGGATTATACCAGTGACTCGAGCTTCACAGTTGAATTTCAAGAATCTCGAGTTTCAGAATCATCAATTCCAGAATTTGTTTTCCAATGCTCGAGATGAAAATTCAAAAAGACTTGCCGCTTTTAGTGTGTTGTTCCGCCAGCGCAACATAACCCTCGACCAGCCGCACGATCACCGGATTGTGCGTGTGAACCCCGTGCGGTTCATCCTCTCCCCCACTGACCATGTGCGCCACGACCGCCGCCTCGCCGTCTCGAGCGATCAATAACGGATGTTGACCTTTGGCGGCAATCGCTGGCAGGTTCTCCAAACTCGAGCGTGTGACCACAACGCCGCGCCCAACTCGAGCTTCAAATTTTTCCAAACGCACCGATTCACCCGCGACATGAATGCTACGACGGGCATTCAGCATGATGTCTTCGATCAAACTTAAGACCGCAGCCTCGCCGCGAAGAGGGTACACGGCTTCGGGAACGGGTTCTGGCGTGAGCCGCGCCAGTGAACGTTCTAAACCTTCAATACGCGTGTCAAAATCGCGTTGCGCCCGGTCAATGTACTCCCGAGCCGAAAGCGGCGCGTACTCGAGCGGTGAAAGTTGAGTTCGTGTGGCTAGACCTCGAGCCTCCAGGCGTTCCAGGGTTTCGTAAACCTTAGGTCTGGGTATTTTAGAATTTCGCGCGATTTTGGCGGGTTGCGCCCGTCCGAGCGCCAGCAGTGCCGTGTAAGCTCGAGCTTCGTATTCGGTTAAGCCCAGGGCTTGCAGGTGCAGGTGCGCTTCCACGGTTTGTATGTTACTCGAGTAGGTACAGCGTTGTGAAGAGCCTTCGCTCGAGTCAGGCGAAGAACCATACCCAGTTCGCAGTATGCTCGAGGCATCATGACCGAACACGCGCATTTGGTGGACATTGGTGACACACGGCTTTACGTGGTCGAACGCGGAGCAGGATTCCCGATCATCGTGCTTCACGGCGGTCCTGGACTCGACCATCACGAATTTGGCGATTACCTCGATTCGCTTTGCGACCAGTACCGCTTGATTCTGGTGGACGAACGCGGTCAGGGGCAAAGCGATACCGCCCCGCTCGAAACACTTTCGCTCGAGGTGATGGCGCACGATGTCTCAAAACTTGCCAGCGCCTTAAGCCTCGAGTCTTACGCCGTGCTCGGGCACTCTTACGGCGCGTTCATAGCCCTGCAACACGCCGTCAATTTTCCTGGCGCGGCATCTGGCACCATTGTTTCCAACGGCTTGCCCAGCGCCAAATACCTCGAGCGCGTCGCCCAGAACCTGGCGAACTTTGAACCGCTCGAGCTTCGGGCGCAAGTCACCGATTCTTGGGCGCGGGAGAAAACCGCCCAAACCCAAGAAGATGTTGAGCGCATCATGAACGACCAGTGGGCGTTTCAGTTTGGCAACCCGCGCGACCCCAGAATTCTCGAGTACATCCAGCGCACGAGCGGCTCTGTTTTTGCCCCAGATATCTTGCGGCATTTTGCCAACCAAGAATACGGCGGCATCGAGGTCGAAGCCCAACTACTGATTGTCACGCAGCCCGTGCTGGTGATTGCGGGAAGGCTTGACCGAACTTGTGTCGTCGAGGGTTCTGAGGCGATGGCAGCAGGTATTGCAAACTCGAGTTTGGTGGTGCTCGAGAACAGTGGTCACATGACTTTTGTCGAAGAATCCGAAGCGTACTTGAACGCTGTGAGGGGCTTTCTGAACGGTTTAAAACGGTGAAACTCAAGCCGAGTTGTTACAGTACCGAAGGGCACGCGCATATTGGAACTTTTACGGGTCTGGCATCGTATTGGAGTCATTATGGAACTTGTTGAATTTGTAGCCAACTCAATAAAAGCTATGTTAGCAATTATTAACAGTTTACCTTCATTCTTATGGAAAGTTTTACTTGATACTTTTATATATTTTCTTATTTATAGTTTGATAAACTTTTTGTCACCAAAATACCTAAAATCCTTAAAATACTACTACATTTCCTTAAAAATAGCGATATTTTGCATATTTTGTTTATTTTTAGTATTTCAATTTGTTGATCCAGTTTTACTTAAATTAGAATACATACTTTTGGTTAGCGTCTTATTTCTAGTTCTAGAAAAATTAATGCAGTTAAAAGTTTGGATTTTAATACTAAAAACATCTCAAATCTATTTAGAAAAAGTATTTAGTTATTTTAATAAAGAAACCATTTTGATTGGTAATGTATCTAGCATAATTCAAGCAGTCGTTGCAGTTATCATTGCTTATTTTTCCTTGCAAATCGGCTGGAAAGCTAATCAGTATCTCGAAAAACAAACAGCACTAACCGAAAGGCAAACTATCGCTACCGAAAATCAAAATTTGCCCAAATTTAATTCACTAATGAGATTTGATCAAAAAACAAAAGTTATTACAATTGAATCTGAAAATACAAACTCAACTGCAAAAACATTTTATCCTGATCTCAGTATTTTTATTGAAGTTACAAATAATTCAGATCGTAGTATAGTTTATAATCTAGATGACTATAACTCTTTTAATTTTACTAATAAATTTTCTTATAAACCGTTAATGACAACTTTAACTCCAAACAAATCTCTATATAAAAACATTGGTAGTGGGTGGTTATAGAATGATTCATGCCAATCACCGTCACCCTAACCTGCCCTCACTGCCAAAGTGAAGACCTCATCAAATTCGGTTTCGCTTCTTGCTCATAATCAAGCACCTGACGGGCATTCGCGCACCAGACGGCAGAC
>JAYTKL010000220.1:0-2229 GCA_043730305.1 Deinococcales bacterium
ATAACGATTCCGGCAAGAATACCTTTGTTCATGGGCTTGATTCTAACCCAAGAGCCAGTGATTTTTATTTTACCGCCATGAGTTCAACATCAAAGATCAATGTGGCGTTCGGTGGAATCACAGCGCCAGCGCCAGCCGCACCGTAACCAAGTTTGGCAGGAATAATCAAGCGCCGAATGCCGCCGACCCTCATGCCGAGGATGCCTTGATCCCAACCCAGAATGACTTGCCCTCGTCCCAGACCGAATTCAAAACGCTCTTCTCGAGTGCACGAACTGTCAAACTGCGTTCCGTTCGCCAAGCGTCCGACGTAGTTGACAACAATGTTTTTGTCAACCAGCGCTTTTGCCCCCGAACCGACACGAAAGTCTTTGACCACCAATTTGATGACGTTTTGATTCGTGTATCCTTTGGCGGCAGCGGGAACGTTGGCACACAATCTGCCAACACTCGGACGAGCGGATGTGGTTGTTGGGCGTGGTTGCCCTTGCGAAATGACCCACGAGAACAATGCGATCACAACGGCAATGATTTGACTTCCAATTCCCGATTGGTTCATAACCAGAGTTTACCGCAAAACCCGAAAAACCTGTGTCACTCGAGTCGCAATGGTTTTCACTGAAATCTGGGTTCAGCATCTTGAACTCCATTTGAACCTTTTCAGAATCTCTTGCGTATTCAACCTCGAGACAGCGTTTGTTTCATTCGGGATTCAGCAGAATCTCGAGTCTAAAAACAGGTTTTAACCAGGAGGTTATTATGAAAAAAGGTATTTTGATCGTGTCCGCGTTGGTTCTTTCCGGCATTGCTTTGGCAGCACCGATGTTTAAATTTGGCAAGGATGAAGGCTCGAACATGATGATGAAGGGTGAAACCATTACCATCAGCGCGTACCCGAAGTTTAAGTTGTTGGCAAAAAACATCAACAACAAATCAGCCATTTTGATTTATGAAGGCAAAGTGGCGCATGATCCATTTGCTTATTACGAGGCAGCTTTGCAAAAAGATGGTTGGAAACTGGCTGGCGATACCATGATGAAGCCAGCCGACACCATGACCAAACCAGATGACACGATGGCTAAACCAGGCGACACAATGGCTAAACCAGGCGATACAATGACCAAACCAGGCGATACAATGACCAAACCAGGCGATACAATGACCAAACCAGGCGACACCATGACCAAACCAGGCGACGATGCCATGATGATGAAAAAATCATTCGAGGCAAAATTCACCATGAAAAATTACACCATCACCCTGACTTCAAAACTCAGCCAAGCGAACCGCGTCACTGTGGACTTTGAACTGAAATAAACTTCAAACAAAAGCTCGAGTGGCGCAATGTCACTCGAGCTTTTTGCGGCTCGAGATTCAAAAAAACACCGAACGCACTGGTTCGGTGTTTTATGGTTTAAATTCTAACGGCGACGACGACGTTGGCGATCAGCGCCAGCCACCAGATTGGCTGGCGTGGCGGGTTGCGCACCTTCCGCGCCAGCGATCACGGGACGAACCCGAGGACGTTCAACTCGAGGGGCGTTCGGAATTGCGGTGGCGCTGCCCTCGAGCGGACCTTTTTGGGCGCGGTTGTGATTGACCGGAGCGATGATTGCAGGGGGCAAGTCTGGTTTTGGACGGCGCTCTTCAAAACGGCGTTTTTGCGGCTCGAACTTGGGGCGGACTTGCGCGGGTTGACCCGCAGCCGCCATGCTCGAGGTGACTGGATTGACCACAGGAGCACTGGAAGTTGCTGCAACCTGAGGGTTTGGGTTCTGAGGGTTTGGATTTTGCGGGTTTGGATTTTTTGCACGGTTGAACCTGCCACGGCGTTGTTCGTTACGAGCCTGACCTTCAACTCGAGGCTCAGTGCGGATTTCAGGGCTGCCCTCAACTCGAGCCTCCGAAGTTGGACGCGGCGTTTGATTCGGGTTTTGACGCGGGTGTTGGTTTGGATTCGGACGCGGGTGCTGGTTCGGGTTGTGAACTCGAGCTTGGTTGTTTGGCTGCCCACTCGGGCGCGGACGTGAAGCGCCCAGGTTGTTGTTCGGACGGTTTTCACTGCCAGTGCCGCGCTCATCGGCTTCCAGACTCTCTCGGGTCCACTCGCCAAAGTACAACTTGCGAGCCGTGACCTTCACGGGTCTGGAGTATTCGCCGTGCATTTTACCGTCCAGCACCACGACGCGGCGGCGGTTATCGCCTTTTAAAGCGGCTGGCTTTTGGACT
>JAYTKL010000221.1:0-8278 GCA_043730305.1 Deinococcales bacterium
TACCCCAACGCCCAACTGGTGCAATTTATCCAACGTTTTGAAACCGACGGCGAAGTTGAAGTGCTGTTTCGCAGCAACGCCAGCATTTCGCAACTGGCAAGCTTTTACAAAAATGCGGTCGAAGCCCGTGGTTGGATCACCCGCAAAGCAAAACTGAAGAGCGACAATGTCAAGCTCGAGTTCCGCAAAGGAAATAAGAAGTTGAACCTCGAAATCGAGCGTGAGGATGGGATGTATCGGTTGACGATTCAAGATTAGTCTGAAGTCCTGAAACCCGAGCCATTGTTGGACGCGCCAGTGAAAACCTGGCGCGTTCAGTTTTTTATCTCTCCCAACCCGCCAGCGCCCGCACAAAACCTGCCACTTCCTCGAGTTCCTTGTCCGAAATTGTGGTTTTGCTAAAAGCTGGCATTTCTGCCGCGCCCATGACCCGCCCAACCCGAATTCGGGTTTTGATGTAATCCAAACTTTTCAGGTTTACATTGTCCACCATGCGTTTGCCGTACCCACCATTGCCGTTTTCGTGACAACGAATGCAGTTGTTCTTCTCGAACACATCACGCCCTTCAGGGTGCAAGGCGGTGGCTCGAGATAAAGCCTGGGTGCTGTTGTCACAGGAAACAAACAACAGTGTGGCAGCAAAAACGGTGGCGGCAACCTGAGCAAACTTCACAAATTCATTCTGCCCCTGAAACGCCAAACAGCCTAGGGGCAAGCATCACCTGGAACTCGAGATGCAGCCCGTTTGAAACCTTTAAACTTGGGTTACTTCAGGAGGCTCACCAAGATGGCAATAACACCAGCAATGATGATCACAATGGCTGCCCAGAATTCCACTTTGGACTTCACGTTTTTTAACGTTTTGGCTTTTTGTGGCGTGCGTTTGCCTTGCAACTTGGCACGTTTTTTGGTAGGCTTCTTGTGTGGCAAGGTAGTACCTCCTTTCTGGAGGCATACCCGCACCCTTCCGACAGGGTGCGGGTTCTCCGTTTTATCGGTCATCCGACCCTGAATTTACAACCCAAGTTTTCAAGGAACACTTTCAAACGAGCTGCGCCAGCAGCATAACATGACCTTTGAACAACAAAAAAGTGCGCTGCTCGAGTTGCAACGCACTTCAAAACGTTTTGATTACGCAGTTATTTTTGCAAGTTTCTCGTACAACTCGAGTTCTTCAGGGCTTGGTTCTTTTGGAACAACCACCCGAATCTCGAGCAACGCATCACCCCGTGACCCGTCGCGTTTGACCCAACCTTGCCCACGAAGGCGAAGCACACGCCCAGATTGCGAACGGGCAGGAATACTCACCTCACCGCGTCCCTCGAGCGTGGTGGCAGTAATTGTTCCACCAACCACCGCAATCGGCGCGGGAACTTCGGTCAAAATTCGCACGTCATCACCCTCGAGTTTGATGTTCGGATCACCCTCGAGTTTGACGGTCAGCATAACGTTGCCGCCCCCTGGGGCTTGACCGTTCAGACGCAATTTCGTGCCGTCTTTCGTACCACGTGGAATGGCAACCTCAAGCCGTTTGCCGCCGACTTCAACAGTCCGCGCCGTGCCATGAAAACCTTCTTGCAGCGCGATACGTACCGTGCCTTCGACATCTCGAGCTGGGGCGCGTTGCTCGGAGAACACATCACCGAACGGACTGGTGTTGACCCGCGTTCCACCTCGAGTTCCCCGAGTGCCGCTTGTGCCCTGGCTGAAACCGCCGCCGAAAAGGCTGCTGAAAAAATCGCTGAAATCACCTGCGTCGCCCGCGTTTCCACCACGGAAACCACCGCCAGGGAATCCACCAGGAAAGCCGCCTGATGATCCGTAATCGTCGTAGATTTTGCGTTTTTCGGCATCTCCTAGGGCTTCGTAAGCCTCGTTAATTTCCTTGAATTTGGCTTCCGCCGCAGGCTTGCCCTTGTTGCGGTCGGGGTGAAATTCTTTGGCAAGCTTGCGGTACGCAGCTTTGATCTCGTCTTCGGTTGCGCTTTTACCGACACCGAGGGTTTTGTAATAATCCTTGTATTGGCTCACCGAAAACTCCTGAATACCCGTTAATGCTCGAGGTGTTTATTGTACCTCGAGATTTGAAGAACCTAATGCAAGGGCGCAGCGACCATGCCCACGAGATGCGTTTTATAGTCAAGAGGCAGTGCCCCTACAATTCAATTGCTTTTTTTGGAAACAATCACCCTGGCTGGGCGAATCAATTTGCCTTTTAAGACAAAGCCTGTCTGGAAAACCTCGAGAATCTTGTCGTCCTCGTCGCCAGATTGCACAGCAAGCGCTTCGTGAATCGTTGGGTCAAACGTTTCACCTTTGCCTGGGACTTGTTCTACACCAAAACCAGCCACGGTTTTTAAAAAGTTCTCGCGCACGCTCGAGAGTCCTGGCAACAGCGTGGCGGGGTCTTTCACGCCAGCGTCTATGGCTCGAGAGAGGTCGTCAAAAATGGGTAGCAAGGCTTCGACGGCGTTGGCTTCACCGCCTGATTTGGCTTCGGTCACGTCCTCGCCCGTGCGACGGCGGTAATTTTCAAAATCTTGTTGCAGGCGCACGTAACGGGTTTTCCATTCGGCAACCTCGCGTTCCAAATCTTCGGCGCGTTGCAGTTTCTTCTGGAATTCCTCGAGTTGCGCCATCATGTCAGGGTCAATGCCTGGAATGTCATTCTCGAGGTTGTCGTCTTTGAGGTTGTTCGCCTCGAGATTGTCCACGATTTCAGCTTCGACTTTTGATTCTGGCGTTTCGTCTTTTGGGGTTGGAATGTCACTCATGCTGTCTCCGAAGGATGTTAGGTAAGGATGGGTTTTAAACCCATCCCTGATGACTGCGTTTTTAATTGGTTGGTTTGAAGTCTGCGTCAATCACATCTTCATCGGTCTTTGGCGCTTCGTTGCTCGAGTCTCCAGTGTTTGCACCGTCGGCATTTTGCGGGGTGGCTTGCATCAGTTCTCGCAATGCAGTCTCGAGGCTGGTTTGAAGCGATTCGATCTTGCTATCATCATCGGCTTGAATCGCGTCTTTGGCTTCGTCGGCAAGTTTTTGCACCTTGTCTTTGAGTTCTTGCGGTGCGTTGGCGCTTTCCGCAATTTGCTTCTCGGCTTGAATCCGCAGGCTGTCGAGCGTGTTGCGCTTTTCGACTTTGGCTTTGCGCAGCTTGTCGGCTTCGGCGTTCTGTTCCGCCTCGGTAATCATGCGGTCAATTTCGTCTTTAGAAAGCGTGGTGGTGTTCTCGATGCGAATGCTCGCCTCTTTGCCAGTGCTCTTTTCTTTCGCACCGACGTGCAAGATACCGTTCGCATCAATGTCAAACGTCACTTCAATTTGTGGCAATCCTGCTGGCATTGGTGGAATTCCCTCGAGCTTGAAGCGCCCCAAGCTCTTGTTGTCGTTCGCCATCGGGCGTTCGCCTTGCAGAACGTTGATTTCCACGCCTGGTTGGTTGTTTTCGGCGGTGGTGTAGGTTTCGGTTTTCTTGGCTGGAATCGCGGTGTTGCGGGTAATCATTGGGGCAATCATGCCGCCCTTGACCTCAACGCCCAGTGTCAACGGCGTCACGTCCACCAGCACAATATCACCGATGCTCGAGTCACCACTGAGGATACCGGCTTGCACGGCAGCACCGAGCGCCACGGCTTCGTCGGGGTTGACGCTCTCGTTTGGCTCTTTGTTCAGCAAGCTTTTGACCAGGGCTTTGACCGCAGGAACTCGGGTCGAACCACCGACCAGAATCACCTCGTCAATTTTGCTGGCGTCCAGTTTGGCGTCTTTCAAAGCTTGTTCGACTGGGGTGCGCACGCGTTTGAGCAAATCCGCAATCAGGCTCTCGAATTGGGCGCGGGTCAGGCGTTTCTCGAGGTGCATTGGGGTGCGGGTCTCTGGGTCGAAGGTGATGAACGGCAGTGAAATGGTGGTTTCGTTGGCGGCTGAAAGGTCAATCTTGGCTTTTTCTGAAGCCTCGATCAAGCGCTGCAATGCCGAAGGGTCTTTGCGAAGGTCAAATTTGTGCTCTTCTAAAAAGCTTTCGGCAAGCCATTTGACGATGCGCTGATCGAAATCCGCGCCACCCAGGTGGGTGTCGCCGTTGGTGGATTTGACCTCGAACACGCCGTCACCAATCTCGAGTACGGTCACGTCGAACGTACCGCCGCCAAGGTCGAAGACCAGAATGGTTTCGTTGCCTTTTTTGTCCAGACCGTAAGACAAGGCTGCTGCGGTGGGTTCGTTGATGATGCGAAGCACGTTCAGACCCGCAATGCGACCTGCGGCTTCCGTGGCTTCACGTTGGGTGTTGTTAAAGTACGCTGGAACGGTAATCACCACGTCGGTGACTTTGTAACCGAGCTTGGCGCTGGCATCGTCCACCATTTTGCGCAAGATCATCGCGCTGATTTCCTCGGGAGCTTTCAAACCGTCTGTGGTTTCGATGCGAATGCCGTTGTTCGGACCTTCGACCACCTTGAACGGCGCACGGTTGGCTTCCTCACGGACTTCCTCCCAACGGCGACCAATGAAGCGTTTGATCTCGAAGAAAGTGTTTTGCGGATTCAGTGCCGCTTGACGACGCGCAACATTACCCACCAGGCGGTCAGCGCCCTTAAATGCCACGACGGAAGGCGTGATGCGAGCGCCTTCAGAGTTTACAACCACGTCAGGTTTGCCACCTTCGACAACGCTGATGACCGAGTTGGTCGTACCAAGATCAATACCGACTGCTTTCGCCATAATATGCTCCTCGAGACACATTTTTGTATTTATATTTGTGTCTGTGTTCGTGAAAATTTGCGCTCGAGTGTCTGACAATTTTAGTCAAGAGCTTCAAGCGTCCTGCAACGGTCAGAGTGTAGCAATCAAAGCGTGAATTGTCAATAGACTTGAGTGTGGTGTTATCAAGTTTGAGGGTTTTGTGAGGCTCGAGAAATGATAAAACCTCGAGCATCTAAGAACTGCTCGAGGTCAATGAAAACGCGATTGCTCGCATTGACCCTTTCGGGTGTGGCACATCCAGGCGTGGGACTCACAACTTCAGAATTACTTCTTCTTCACGTTAATCAATGCGACCAGGGCAGTGGTAACTGCACCCAGAGCGGTGACTGCTTCCGTGCTCAGGTTGCCCGTTAAGGACAGCCCTGCAACGAGAGCCGCGACAAAAAGAAGCGCAAAAACAATCAAAACTGGTTGCCCAGATGGTCGTCTTGTGCTAAACTTTCGTTGCTTCGGTGGTTTTCGCATAATGCGATCACCTCCTCTCTTTGAGAGGCAAGAACACTCGAGTTCCTAGCTCGGGTGTTTTGCTTTTTTGAGAACCCAGAACAAGTCATGAGTCCACCCCAAAGGGTTACGTCTGGATGTTTGTCAAAGAACTCACTTGTGTTGGTTGCCCATTGCAAGCTGCTTTCAAGCCACAAGTTACTGTAGCATGAGCGCGTTATGGACAACAAAAAACAAAGATGGCTCTGCTGGAATTTTTCATCTCGAGCTTCCAGAAGTACACTGACGCATGTTGCTCTGCTACGGCACAAACTGCCCACTGCGTCTCGAGTGTTATCACCACACGCAACCCAACCCTGGGCGGAATGCTTACGGCGCACTGCCGTATGACTTTGACCTTGGAGCTTGTAGGGAATTCGTGACCAACCTGCCAAGCCAAGATTTAATTCGACAAACCGCGTATTACATTTGGTTGCGAAACGGACGCCCCGAGAACTGCGAACTCGAGCATTGGAATCAAGCATTTGTCAGTTTGTGCGTCAGTTCTGGACGAATCAGAACTGATTCAAAATAAAGCCCTAGAGATGAGACTCTCCTTCTGAAAAATAGTGTAAAATTCTATAATGAGTGAGCCTAGTCCGTTGGATGGTGGAGTTAAAGAGGTTGTAAATAATCTCGTTAATGACTTGTATGGATTTGCTAAGACACAATTAACAGGGGCAAAAGTTAAAATTCTAACTCGATTTACAGATGTTTTTAAAAATTATCTCGAGATTTCACATAAAAGATTATCCAAAGTAAAGTCTTTTTTTGTCAGAGATGAATCGATTGATTTATCCAGTGTATATGTAAAAATGAATTTATCGCCAAATCGTTCACACCAAGAAGGAAAAAGTATTCAAAAAGTTGGTTTTCCTGAGGTAAAAAATATAAAATCTCATATTATTGTCTCAGGAAGTGCTGGCTCAGGAAAATCGTTCTTAATGCGTCATTTATTCTTAGATTGTATAAGAGATGGCTTATATATACCAATTTTTGTTGAATTAAAACTACTAAAAGATGAAAATCAATCACTTGAAAACTTAATTGTAACATCAATTAATTCTTATGGCGGTAAGCTTACCTTCGATTATGTTGATACATTGGCTAATTTAGGTCGTATATTTTTTATATTCGATGGTTTTGATGAAGTAAATCATATTCTTCAAAGCAAAATTTCAAAAAACATTAAAGATTTTGGAGAAAAATATCATAAATCTATTGTAATTTTGACATCGAGACCTAGCGAAAATTTATTAAACTGGGCTAATTTTAAGAATTTCAATATTGACAATCTTACTTTGGAGCAAAGTTTGGATTTAGTTAAAAGATTGCCATTTGACCCAGAAGTTAAAAGTAAGTTTTCGCAAAAACTTAAAGCAGGATTGTTTGAAGAACATGAATCTTTTCTTTCAAACCCTCTTCTGCTTTCAATTATGCTTTTAACTTTTAGCCAAAATGCTGATGTTCCCAAAAGAATAAGTATTTTTTATCAACAAGCTTATGAGGCACTATTTCATAAACACGATGCACTAAAAGAAGGTTTTATTCGTGGAATTAAAACTAATTTCGATATCGTTGATTTTGGGAAAATTTTTTCTTGGTTTGCAATTATTACTTACAAAACTCGAGATTTCTCGTTTACTTATGAAAGAATCATAGAGATACTGAAAGGCATTAAGTCTTCCTCTCAATATAATTTTGATGAGAGAGAAATGCTCCATGACCTAACTCAGTCTACATCACTTATTGTGGAAGATGGTAATTTATATGTTTTTACTCATCGTTCTTTTCAAGAGTATTTTGCAGCAAAATATGTTACTGAAATTTTTGATGATAAAAAATCACAATTAATTTCTGCTTTTTGCTCGAGAAGTTTATCATTTGATCGTTTTAATTATCTATTGATGGAAATGGATAAGTATTCTATCGAGAAATATTTTATACTGAGTGAAATAGAAAATATATTTAAAATTATAGAATTTAAAAAAGATTTATTCAAATCTGGTATTAAATTATTTAAAAAAATTATACGTCAAGTTAATATTAGTGAAAATGGAATTATAACTATAAATTTGAATAATTTATCTGAAAATATTTTTCATTTTATTATGTTTCTTGCAAATGTATATCCTGAATTCGTCAATAGAGAAGAAGATAGTACTAGAAAAGATGAATTTACTGAATATTGCAAGAATAAATATAAACTACAAAAAACATTTATTCTTGATGAGATCAATGACAATAAATTTTTCCTACTATACTCTAAATACGATAGATTATTTTCTGAAAATGGCTTAAAGTTACTTATAGAAGTAAAAAAATCAATAGAAACCAGATTAAAAGAGCAAAATGACAGTATAAGTAATTTGATTCTATAATTTAATCCAAAAACAATGACACAACCTCACCAAACGGGAAACCTCCTGGCGCTAAACCCCCAGGCGTCACCACCCACAACACAGGCAACTTCGGAATCTCGAGCGGAAAATCACCAAAACCGTCGGTCAGATACACGATCACCCCATGCTCGAGTTCAGCAAGATCGGGTTTGATGGCTTCAAAAAACGGTCTGAAGTCCGTGCCGCCACCACCTTGAGGGATAGGAATGTCGCCGTCCACCTCGAGCGTGTACGGTCCGTAGGCGGTCGCGTCGGCGTAGTAGAGGGTGCATTGCACGTGCGGGTACGCCCGAAGAATGCCGCGCACCTCTGAAAGTAACGCCGTGATCTGGGGTTCGTCTATCGAGCCGCTGGTGTCCACGCACAAGAACACTTGCAGGCTCATGCCCGACAGACTCTCGAGGTAGTAGCCGCGTCCGATCATGCGGCGGTCAAATTCTTCAAAATCGGTGGGCGTGTGCGACAGGTAACGCCATAAGGTGCTGCGCCAATCGAGGCGTGAAGGCTCGAGGCTGCCGAACTCGCGGGTCATGCCTGCCGGAAGTTTCCCTTGATTTGAACCCCTGGCGACGCTGGCGGCTTGCGCCATCGCCTTGCGCCAGTGCGCCTCGAGCGCCTTGCGTTGC
>JAYTKL010000222.1:0-10318 GCA_043730305.1 Deinococcales bacterium
GAAAGCACCACCGCGTCGTGACCACCGGCAAAAACTTCCTTGCCAAAGAATTTGTTGGGGTCAAAACCGTTTAAAGCCAGTGTGGCTCGAGGGAACAAGAATCCTGCCGCCGAGTTGGGATCGACCCAAGCCACAGTTGCGCCTTGCAAGTCGCCAAGGGTCTTGAACCTCGAGTCGGTACGGACAATAAATGCCGCCCAATAAAACGGACCCGCTTCACGCACGCTTTTTAAAAGAACATCGGCAATGCCGGCGGCTTTGGCGTCCACGTAACCGCTCGGGTTTAACCAGGCAAAATCGAGTTGACCACTGCGGGTCGCTTCGATCAGACCACGGTAATCCTGGGCGACGCTGGCACGAAATTCAACGCCACGGACTTTGCTTTCCAAATAATCGGTGATTGGTTTGGCGCTTGACAAAACTTTTGTCGCATCTTGTGCGGGGTTAAAACCCATCCGCACTAAACGGCACGATTCCGCATTTTGCGCGATCACGCCAGCAGGTTGACTCGAGATGGCTGCAACGATTGCGGCGGTGATAGCCCCTGCGATTGCAACAACACGTTTTTTCATACACGCCCCCTAAAATTCTCTCGAGCAGCAGTCTCGAGTTGTTTTGTCAGCTTAGTGTATTTCACTTGGGTTCAATTGTCAGCTTTTGATGGTTTTCTGCCCAGAAAATCGGTTCAGAAAGTTTACCCAGGTTCGCCTCAAGACGAGATCACCTGAGCACACCACGATTTGACTTGCCAGTCGTGGTGTACTTGGGCTATTCGGTTTGAGAATTTGCGTCAAAAACAATTTCAAGTCATCAGCATCACAACTGATCTGGCTTGCTCGAGTGAGATTCTGGGGCTGATGTTGGGGCAATTGTGTGTGTGGTTGATGTTGCCGCGTTTTGCGGGACTTCAATGTGATACGCGGGGTCGTTGCTGTTTCCTGGGTACAAGAATTTACTGACTCGAGTTTCAGCTTTCACCGCGTCGATAAAAGCTTGTTGTTTGCCACTCGAGATCGAATTTGGTGCGACATCAAAAACGTTCAGGACATTCGGGTCTGCCAGGTGTTTGGAAACTTTGGACAGGGGGTCGAAGGTTAAAATTTTGGCTTCCATTGCCCCAATGGCTTGCTCTCGAGTCTTGCCGCCGTCAATGGCTTGTTGACCAACGGCTTTGACGGCTTCACCTGGGGCGGCGTACGCGGCGGACGCCAGTTGACCTGTGAGTTGCATATAAAAAATTCGGGCTTGATCGTGTGGGGTGCGGGTGGTGCTGGTGATCGTACAGCTCGAGACGCCCGCTTTGCGCATGATGTCTTCGAGGACGACCCGCGTGAACGGTTTGAAGGTGGACTCAATAGCGCTTTGCCCAGAGAAGGTGATGGTCACGGGCGTTTTTGGGGTTTCTTTGCGTTGAATGGTTTCAGTACTTGGTTTTTTAGGCTCGAGCATGGCGCGTTTGCCGCGTACTTTCGTACCTGCCGCAAAGTTCTTTCCCTCGAGTTGGGCGGCTGATTCCAGGTTTTGATCTGGGTCAATACCCGTGCTGACCTTACCAGTTCGTTGTTGAATCACGTGCGCGATTTCATGCCCGATCAATTCTTTGTCGCTGGTGCTGGCGTTTTCGCTGAAGGCAATATTTTCGCCTATCGTGGCAGCGTTGGCATTTAAATCTTTGGTCAGTTTGTGTGCGTTTTCGTCGGTATGAATGCGTACACTCTCGAGGTTGACATTAAAGTGCTCCTCGAGTTCCTGGCGTTGCGCACCCTCGAGTGGATTGCCCCCCGTTAAATTCTGAAAACTCGGCTTGCTCGAGACTGTCCCAATCGCGTCCCGTTGTACGGTTTCGTCTTCTGGAATGGGTTTGAAGTTGATGGCATCTTCGATCCATTTGCGTTGATGTTCGCTGTGAAGTTCCTCGAGTCTGTTCGAGAGTGCGTTTCGGATTTCAGCCATGATTTTTGGATCGCGCACGCCGTGGCAGATGGTTTCAAAGGCTTGAACGTCATCGTCGCTGACCCAACCGTCAAGCAATCGGTTCAGATGCTCGAGCAATTGACTTGGCGTAAAATTTCCGATGGTTTTCTTGTTGCCTTCAGCAAAATCCCTGGCTTTGGCGTCGCCGCCCCAATTGCTGGCGGCATTCTCGAGTTCAAAACTGGTTTTTCCAATGGTGTGACGTAAAAATTCGCTGACGCGGGTGTTTTGAAAGGTGTCCGAATTGAGCGTGGCTTTGGCTTGGAAGGTGTCGGCACTGATGCCTGCAACTTTGTCAAATTTCTTGCCGTTCTCAAATAAATCTTTGAAGGCAGGATTTTCCTGAACGGCGTTTGAGACTGAAAACGCGCGGTGTTTGGAGACTTTTTCGCTGGCTTCTTTGACCACCACACCAGTTCCAGGTCCAACGATTGCACCTGCAATCAGCCCGATGCCGTAGTTTTTCATGCTGGCACCGCTCGAGGGGTTCATTTCAAATTTGATCAACTCGCCTGGAGTCAGGGCTTGCCCTACGCCGCTGACCACATCACCCGCCACTTGGTAATGGGTGGACAGAACCTGTTGATCTGGGTTGGCTTTGTTGTGCTTTTTCAGATTCGCAACGTGTTTGGCATCAATGCCCGGACTTTGAAAGGTAATAATTCGTCCGGTCAGGTCAGCAAATTCACTGCCCGCCAGTTGTGCCAGCGCCCCGCCGAGGCTGTGACCCGTCAGCCAGACCTTGCCGTGTTTGGACAGTTTTTGCAACTCGAGTTCGATACGGCGGCGGTTGGCGTTAAATTGCTGCAAGCCAACGCTTTCAGGCTCGAAGTCTGCCACCAGGTCTTTGATTTTGCTAAATTCCGTGCCGCGAAACACCAAAATTGGGTTCGGAAATTCTGGTTTGCTGGGAATAAATGAACGCATTTCAAAACCGAACGGTCCGTTCACTATTCCGCCCTCAGAGTACCCAAATTTTGCCAGCAGCGCTTGCTGTTCAGCGCTCAGTTTGTCTTCGTAACCCATGTCGTGCGCGATTTGCTCGAGCAGCACCTCGTACGGTGCAGTGCTCGGATTCTCGAGTTTGCTGGGTTCGTTTGGGGTTTGCGGGTTTGGTGTTTGCTGCCCGCCTTGCAGGGCAGCATTTTTTTTGTCAGGCTCGAGGGCTGGGTTGTAGGTTTGTTGTACGGGTTCGCGCATCATGGGTTTCACCTCGGGCATTGGCGGGTTTTACATGCGGTGGCGTTCGTTCGCCAGACGGCGCTTCAAGATCGTGTAAACCTGTCGTGCCATCGCGTCCAAGTCTGGGGCGGCACGGTTTGGAATGGGTTCTGGTTTGGGCGTGGGGCTGGCTGGCAGTGGTCCGGCGGCTGGTGGCGGTGTTGGCACGTCTCGTCCCTGCGAGGCGGCTTGAGCACCCATTGAGGCTGCCATCTGGTTTGTGGGGGCTTGCGGCACAAATGAGCTTTCACTTGGGACAACATTGGCGGCTCGAGGTGCGGGTCTTGAGGTTGCTTGCTGCTGCTGCGGTGGCATTCGGTCTTCAATAAACCATTGTGGCAAATCGGCTGGCGCGGGCAATCCACCGGCACTCGAGCGATTTGTCTGCGCATTGCTCGGCGTTGTTTGACTGGGCGTTGTTTGACTGGGCGAATTTTGACTGGGCGTTGTTTGACTGGGTGAATTTTGACTGGGCATGTTTTGGCTGGGCGTGTTTTGATTGAAATTGTTCCAACCTTGACGCGCAAAGGCTTCAACCCCGAGCGCCAAGCCTTCTTCGTTTCCCGATTGAGCGCTGGCTGCCAAATTGTTGTTGCCTCGAGCCACCGGCGGCACAAATCGCGCCTGTCGGTTGCGGGCAACATGGGTCAGTTCGTGGGCGATCAAACCGAGTGTCTCCACACTTTCCAGCGGTTGTTCGCTCGAGAGCAAAACCGTGTCGCCCAAAGTCAACGCATCGGCTCGAGCGGCTTTGGTCAGTCGCTCGAGTTAAGGCTATCACCAACCCGAACCAAATCCCAGCGCCGCAACGGGCTTTCGGGCGCGAACGAAATTTGATCGGTGTGGGTCGCAACCGAAAAACTTTCCAACAATTTTAAGAACGTCACCGTCGGCACACCGTCCGAAAAGGCGCTTAAAAAAATTGATGGCAAACCCGCATCCAAATTCATCATGGCAAGAATCACCAGCACGTCACGTTCAAAACGGCTCAAACCAAAGCTCAAGCACAACACTCCCAAAGCGCTGGAACGCTGGTAGGTCACTTCAATACTTTCGATTTGGCTTTCTTCCTCCAACTCGAGCTGCTCGAGCTTCTGACGCAACGGCACGTACAATTCCCGCAAATGCCTGGCACTCTCGAGCAACCACTCGTGTCCCTGATCGGTTGACTGAGGCTCGAAGTTCACTTGTTTTTCCTTGATTTGACCTCGAGCACATGTTGCTGCTCGAGCTGAATGTCGTAATCGTCGCTCGGCACTTGCAGCAGCACCCGAACTGGCACACCGCCCTATTCGACCACCCGCAGCGCCACTGCACTCTCGGGAACGCTATCAAGCACAAAACGCCCGTTTTGATCGCTGATGCTGCCGGCTGCCGCGCTGTTCTCGAGCCAAATGTTGACACCAGAAAGAACAGCGCCATTGCGTTTGACGATCCCACCAATTGTTCGGCGCAAACCGCGAACCTCATTTGGAATGGGATACTGCATGTCAAACGCCCGCAAGGTTCGGGTCAAAACCAGCGGTTCTTGGGTGATCAAATCCAGATCGAGCGGCGCGGTCAAAACGTACAACAAGGATGGTCGCGGCGGAACCTCGAGCGCATTCCAGAACTCATTCGGGCGCGGACCATCATCGGGTTGAGAAACCCTCGAGTTCACACTCATGCCCAGATCGGTGATGCTTTTGGGCAGCAGGTTGTCGGGAATGACCGGGAACTTCATTAAAACCGCCAGCACCCGCCAGAGCAATTCGTGTTGATCCCTGGTGTCTTGACTGATCGCCATGACCTGATATTTCAGGTTCATGCGGCGCGGTCTGGACTTGCTCGTGTTCAATTTTTCACCGCGCTGCTGAAAGTACACATTGTCCAAACTGCCACGGTTTTTGGTGTCCTCTTCCAGATCGTACAAGAAAAAATTGATGGTCGGTCGGGTCAGCGTGCCAATCCAATTTCGGTTTGGAATCTCGAAATCAACATCCACGTCGCTGCGCGAAAACCCAGCGTGTTCAAACAAGAGGTTTTTAATGGTTTCATGAATGTCGGCAATCACTCCATTATTTTAAACACCCTTCCATGAAGCTTTGACACTGGTAATAAAATTTCGTCCGAATCACAAAAAAATCCTCGAGCATCAAACTCGAGGATTCAAGACAAAGATTATTTTTACTTAGGAAGCAAAACCGTGTCAATCACGTGAATCACACCGTTAGAAGTTTCGATATCGGTAATGATCACGTTGGAATCGTTGACTTTGACTTTGCCACCAGCCACAGAAATACTGACCTCACTGCCTTGCACGGTTTTCACCATCTTGCCATCAAGCTTGACCACATCGGCTGCCAAAACCTTGCCTGACACCACGTGATAGGTCAAGATTTTAACCAGCGTGGCTTTGTTTTCTGGCTTTAAAAGGCTTTCGACCGTGCCAGCAGGCAATTTGGCAAACGCCGCATTGGTCGGCGCAAACACCGTAAACGGACCCTTGCTCTTTAAGGTTTCGACCAAACCGGCAGCCTGGACGGCAGCCACGAGCGTTGAGAAATCCTTGTTACCGGCAGCCGTGTCCACAATGTCCAGCATCGGCGCTGCCATTGCGGGTGCGGCGGTTGGCGCTGAGGCTTTTGGCATACACGAAATCAGTCCCAGACCCAACAAACCAACGGACAACATCAATTTGATCTTCATAATGACCTCCAAAAAAATCTCGAGCCACCCAAAAACACCGATGTGCATTGTTTAGTTGCACTTCAGGGCGTTTTGAATACGCGATGAACCTAGATTAGGCAATAATTTTGCTTGGGTGTGTGGGCTGTCTTGCTCTTGAATTGTTACCTGAAGCAAATTAAATACAATCGATCTCATTTTTAAACAAAAGACATCTGGAAAAACAACTCGGTTAAACAAATTTGCTGGCTCGAGCTTCCAAACTCGAGCACGAAACATGGTTATCATCAATCTTTGAGCACGGGCGAACCCGTGCCCGAAGGCTGGGTGATCGTCATTGGCTGCGCATCGGCGTGACCGTGATTGGTTTGCAGGCATCCTTCAAGTTTTGGCTCGAGAAGTTCCGAAGGACGGGTAAGCACTTTCCAGACATCACCAGAACCTGATGTCACAGGGCAACCGCAAAGTCATGTCAGAGTATGGCATGGAAATTCAACACCAGTTTTGTCCGTCCACAGACGTGAACCGAGGCACAGCGCCAGTTTTGGTATTGCTGCACGGGATGGGTGGCAACAAAACCGATTTGATGCCGCTGGGTTCAAGGCTCAAAACTCAATTTTGTGTGCTGAGCGTCCGTGCCCCAATCATCGTGCCCGAAGGTGGACACAGTTGGTACGGTGTTCGATTTGAACCCGGTCCAGTCATCGATTCCGAACAGGCTGAGGCGAGCCGTCTGATGATGATTGAATTCCTGAACGATGCCGTGCAACGCTACAAGCTCGAGCCAAATGGCGTTTTCCTGGCTGGTTTTTCGCAGGGCGCGATCATTGCCGCGAGTGTGGCGTTGACCCGTCCAGACTTGGTGGCTGGCTTGGTGATGATGAGCGGGCGGATTCTGCCAGAGGTCAAAACGCAGGTGGCATCGGTTGGTCTCGAGCAGTTGAACGTTTTTGTGACGCACGGTCGGGACGATCAACGCCTACCGATTTTTCACGCGCACGAGACGCGAGACTGGCTCGAGGGTCTTGGGGTAAACCTGACCTACAAAGAGTACGCGAACGGGCACGAAGTTGGTACGCAAGAAAATTCGGACGTGGCGCAGTGGCTGCTCGAGCGTGTCGCTCAAATTTGATTCGCGCAAGCCTCATTGCGTTTTCAGTCGAGGTCTCCCAAGCGCAACCGCGCCGTGATCGCGTGCCCAGCCATGCCCTCGGCATCGGCGACGGTGGCAATGTGCGGCGCGACGAGTTGGTTGCCCTCGTTGGTCACGCGTTGGTAGGTGACGGTCTTGATGAACTTGCCGACCCACAATCCGCCCGTGTAGCGCGAGGCTCTAGCGGTCGGCAGCACGTGGTTCGTGCCGATGCCTTTGTCGCCGTAAACCACGGTGGCGTTGCGTCCCAGGAAGAGCGAACCGTAGTTGGTCAGACGCTCGAGAAACCAGTTCGGGTTTTGGGTTTGCACCTCGAGATGTTCGCTGGCGATTGAATCGGAGACGTGCAGCATCTCGAGATCGTCCTGGACGAGGATCACCTCACCGAGGGTGCGCCACGCCTCGCCCGCGACGGCGGCGGTTGGCCAGGTCTCGAGCCAGCGGTCCACCTCGCGGATGACCGCCTCGCCCAAGTCCTTTGAGGTCGTGACCAGCACGGCGGGCGAATTGATACCGTGTTCGGCTTGCCCCAAAAGATCGGCGGCGATCAGTCGCGGGTCGGCGTGCTCATCGGCGAGCACACAGACTTCGGTCGGACCCGCCAGCAGGTCAATCCCGACCACGCCGAAGAGTTGTCGTTTCGCCTCGGCGACGAAGGCATTGCCCGCACCGACGATCATGTCCACCCCCTCGAGCGGCGGCGCGTCCTCGATGCCGAACGCCATCGCCGCCATCGCCTGCACGCCGCCAATCGCGTAGATCTGATCCGCACCCGATTGAACCATCGCGTACAACTGCGCCGGATTGATCCTGCCCGTGCCGCGTTGCGGCGGTGTGGTCGTGACCACATGCCTAACCCCAGCAATTTTGGGTACGGCAATCGTCATGATTGCGCTGGCGATCAACGGGTAGCGCCCGCCGGGAACGTATGCGCCGACCGAATTCACTGGAATCAACTTGTGCCCAAGCGTCACGCCAGGCAGAGTCTCGAGTTCGAGTTCGTGCATGGTGGCGCGTTGTGCCCGTGCGAATGACCGCACCTGCTCGAGAGCGAAGTCTATCGAGGCGGCAAACTCGTTCGTGACGCCCTCGAGACCCTGTTTGATTTGCGCGTCGGTCAGGTGAAAACTCGGCGGATTCCAGCCGTCAAATTGTTCGCTGTAATGCCGCACGGCTTTGATGCCGTCGCGTTCAACCTCGAGCAAGACCTTCGAGACCGTATCGCGGATGTCTTGGGTGACGCTGGGTGGTGTGGGTTGGGCTTTTTTGAGATGAATCATTGGCTTCCTTTCATAGACCTGATACAGTGCTCGGGTGATGCAGTGCTCGAGTGATGCAGTGCTCGAGTGATGCGGTGCTCGAGGTTCAGTACCCAGATTTGGCTTGTCCAGTATCATTTTTGATCTCGTTCAAGACTTGCTTGGCGGCGTTGGCGAGAAGGCGTGCATCGCTCGAGATGGTCACGAAGTTGTAGCCGATCTCGATCATCTTTTTGGCGTAGGCGCTGGAATTCGTAAAAATGCCCGCACCGATGTTTTTTGCCCGGGCGGTCTTGGCGATGCGCTCGAGCGTGACCAGAAACCCTGGGGTTTCACGGTCAATTTGCGCCTGCCCGTACAACGCCTGCCCGAGATCGCCAGGTCCGACGAAGATCGCGTCCACGCCCGGAACGTCCAGAATCTGCTCTAAGTTCTCGAGCGCCTGCGCGGTCTCGATCATCGGCATGGTCACGACAAAGCCATTCGCGCCAGTGGCGTATTCGGGTCCGAAATGCAACGCGGCGCGGGTTGGTCCGTAGCTGCGATAGCCTCGCGGCGGGTAACGGCACGCACCAATGAACGCCTCGCACTCGGTGGACGTGTTGACCATCGGGCAGATGATGCCGTGAACACCAGCATCCAAATACTTCATGATCGTTCCAGCATCGTTCCAGGGAACTCGAGCGACCACGGCAGTCGGCGTGGTTTGAATCGCCTGGATCATGCCCACGGCACTCGAGAAATCGTACGGTCCGTGCTGCGCATCCAACGTCACGGAGTCCCAACCCTGATGCGCCATGATTTCGCTGGCGAACGAGGCTGGAATGTGAAGCCAGCCGTTGATGACGACTCCGTTGTTCGCCCAAATTTTTCGTAGTGGATTCTCGAGACTGGAATTTAGCATCACGCCCACAGCCTCTCGCTGGCGATGCGTGCGCCCTCGGTCATGGATTTGAGTTTCTCGAACGTGATGCTCGGATGCACCGCGCCAAAACCCGCAAACGTTCCAAAGCCGCAATCCGAACCCGCCATCACGCGCTCACGCCCGACGATTCCAGCAAAACGCTCGAGGCGTTCGGCAACCAATTCTGGATGCTCAACAAAATTTGTGGTCGTGTCCAGCACCCCAGGCACGATGATTTTGTCCTCGGGAATGTCTGCCTTGCGATCCTTTAAGACCTGCCATTCGTGCGCGTGGCGCGGATTGCAACTCTCGAGCAGCAACGCCTGCGGTTTGGCAAGCATCACCACGTCAAACAGTTTTTCCAGACCGATGTCGGCGGTGTGCGGTCCCTCGTAATTGCCCCAGCACAGGTGCATTCGCACACGGTCGGCGGGAATGCCCTCGAGCGCGGCGTTCATCGCGTCCACCTGTTGCTCGGCACGTTTTAGGAATTCGCTGTCATCCAAATCGCGCCATTTGATGTGCCGACCCATCGCCAGGTCTGGACAATCGATTTGCAAGATCAAGCCCGCATCGACAATCGCCTGGTATTCGACGCGCATTGCCGGAATCAGCGCCTCGAGGTACGCCTCGTGGGAATCATAAAATTCGTTCGGCTGGAAGACCGCCAGCACCCCCGGCGAGGCGGCATTCATGAAGCCCTCCGCGTAGCCGTGAGTCTCGAGCGCGTGTTTGAAACGCCGAATGTCGTGCTCGAGCGGCGCAAGGTCTTTGACCGTGATCGGTGCGACGCAGACCGGACGCTGGTATTTGGGTGTGCCCCCTCGGGCGGCGAGCGCGTCTCGAAATTCTGCAAAATCGTCGAGGTCTTTGGGCGTGGCGCGTGGCGGCGGTTTGTTCAGAACCGCAAATCCGGTCAGCCGATGGCGGATGTAGGTCGCGTAGGAAATCTTGCTCATCTCCCCGTCGCTGGGCAAGTCCACACCCGCCGTTTTTTGCCGCCCGACGATCTCGAGCACGGCGGCATCAATGACCTGATCGAAGCTCGGTGTCGGTTCGTCGCGGTCTTGGGCAAACAGGACATCAACCACGACCTGTTTGCGCGGCAGGCTGCCGACGTGGGTGGTCAGGATTCGGTCG
>JAYTKL010000223.1:0-4518 GCA_043730305.1 Deinococcales bacterium
CGCGCTGGGTTTCGCGCAAGATGTCTGGCAGTACATCAGCGTTGGTTATTTTAAGCAACGCGTGATCGCTGGCGAGGTTGGCTCGAGCACCATGCCTCATAAGGTCAACCCGATTGATTTCGAGAATGCGGAAGCAAACTTTGGGCTGGCAAACGCCACCCTGAATCACCTGGCTTCCAAGCTTCAAATCTCGAGGTTGCAACGTGACCTTTCGGACTCGAGCGCCCTGCGAAATGTGGGTGTTGGCATCGCGCATGGCATGATTGCCCTGAGTGGCTTGAGTCGCGGCATCGGTAAGCTCGAGGTGAATCAAAACGCTATCAAAGCCGATCTCGAGCACGAATGGGCGCTGTTAGCCGAACCCGTGCAGACGGTCATGCGAAAGTACAACCTCAAAGGCGGTTATGAGCGCATGAAAGACTTAACACGTGGCGAAACCGTGACCGAAACCATCATGCAACAGTTCATTCAAAGCCTCGAGATTCCTGAACCCGACAAAAAGCGCTTGCTCGAGTTGCGCCCTGAAACTTATGTTGGACTTGCGAGTGAATTGGTGGATGTGATTCTCGAGGAAAACGCGTGATTAAATCTCGAGTGGTGGTTTTGATTTCGGGTTCTGGCTCGAATTTGCAAGCATTGATTGACGCGTCTCGAGAGAACATTTTGAACGCTGAAATCGTGCTGGTGGTTTCCAACCGCAAAGCCGCTTTTGGTCTAACACGCGCCAAAAACGCGGGTATTCAAACCTTATATTTTCCTTTAAAACCATACCGTGATACGGGTCGCAACCGTGAAGACTACGACGCGGATTTAGCCTCGAGCATCGCCGCTTTTAAACCCGATTTGCTGGTCTGCGCGGGTTGGATGCACATTGATTCTGGCGCGTTGATTGACTGTTTCCCTGGTTGCATTATCAATCTGCATCCCGCGCTGCCTGGAGAATTCCCTGGTGCTCACGGCATCGAGGACGCATTTGCAGCGTGGCGACGCGGAGAAATCTCGAGGAGCGGCTGCATGGTGCATCATGTGATCAAAGATTTGGACGCAGGTGAACCAATCGCCACCAAAGAAGTACCGTTTGAAACTGGTGATACGCTCGAGCGTTATTCAAATAAAATCCATAAAGCAGAACATGAATTGATTGTTGAAAGTACAAATTTAGCCTTAGAAAAATTGCACCCAATAAATCGTTAGCGCCGAATCTCCCTTCTCTCCCAGGAGAGAAGCGCTGCAAGCCCGAAGGTGCTGTTTTAAGCAGCAAGACGGGTCGGGGATGAGAGGGAACGCGAGATTTCCTTTCTTGAAATGGAGAAAAATGCCCACCTACCGTGTCGAAGTCGAACTGAAAAACCCGCCGAACCCTCAAGAAATCCGCTCGAGGTTGTATTTTCTGGAAGGCGCAGATTTAACGCTCGAGGAAGTGGAACTGTTAACGCATGAGGTCTTGTGCGACCCTGTGACCGAACAAAGCCGTATTTTCCCTGATGGAATGCGGGTCTCCAATGGCTCGAGCTGCATTGAGGTGACGATGTTGCCTGGCGTGACGGATTCTGCCGCCGAAAATTTGGTGCGTGCGGCAATGGTCTTGCGGGTGATTTCGCTCGAGCAAGCGGCGACGGGTGAACGAATTGTTTTAAGCACGGATTATTCACAAACCGAATTGGAAAAACTTGCCTCGAGCGTTTACTCGAATCCTGTGGTGCAACGCTCAAGCATCAACATCTGCATCACGCCGCCGTTTGTTCATGCCGAAAAAACGGCGAGCACCAATGTTGAAATGATTGCCATTCAAGGCGCAGATGATGCGCGGTTACTCGAGATTTCGCGTGAACGACGTTTGGCGCTTGATTTAACCGAAATGCAGGCAGTACAAGCCTATTACCAAAAAGAAGCTCGAGAGGCGGCAGATGTCGAACTCGAGATGATCGCGCAAACCTGGTCTGAACACTGTGTTCATAAGACCTTCAGGGCAAAAATTGAGGGTTCTGACGGCTCAAGCGTCAACGGTTTGTTGAAAACCTACATTGTGGCTGCGAACGCGAAAATCAACAAACCCTGGGTGCGCAGCGCAATTAAAGACAACGCGGGCATGATCGAATTTGATGACGAATTTGATCTGGCGTTCAAAGTCGAAACGCACAACCACCCGAGCGCCCTCGAGCCTTTTGGTGGTGCGAACACGGGGGCTGGAGGCGTGATTCGTGACGTGCTGGCGGTTGGGGCGCGTCCAATTGCGAACACGGACATTCTGTGCTTTGGTCCGCTCGAGCGTCAAAACGTGCCTGAAGGTGTTTTACCGCCGCAACGTGTTTTCGATGGCGTGGTGCATGGTATTGAAGATTACGGTAACAAAATGGGCATTCCAACCGTCAACGGCGCGATTTTTTACCATGAGGGTTACACCGCAAACCCACTGGTGTTCGCGGGTTGTCTGGGTATTCTTCCCGCTTCCGAACGCAACGCCAACCCGTTAAAAGCCAGTCCTGGCGATTTGATTATCGCGCTTGGAGGTCGGACTGGACGCGATGGTTTGCGCGGCGCAACCTTCTCGAGTTTGGAAATGGATACCACCACCGCCGATATTGCTGGCGCGAGCGTACAAATTGGCAACCCGATTACGGAAAAACAAGTTCAAGAAGTCATTCTAAAAGCCAAAGCCGAAAACCTCTACTCCGCACTCACCGATTGCGGCGCAGGAGGTTTCTCGAGCGCCGTGGGCGAAATGAGCGAGGGTCTGGGGGCAAGGGTGCAACTCGAGCGGGCGTTGTTGAAATACCCTGGTTTGCAACCTTGGGAAATCTGGTTGTCCGAAGCCCAAGAACGCATGGTGCTGGGCGTACCCAAGGAAAACTGGGCGCGGCTCGAGAAAATCTGCGAATCGCAAAACGTTGAAGCGTTTGTACTGGGCGAATTCAACGATTCGGGACGGCTCGAGTTGCGTTACAACAACACGCTTGTGGGGCAGTTGGCGCTCGAGATTTTGCACGATGGTATTCCACAAAAAACCTTGCAAGCCGATGTTCCAAAACGTGGAAATACCGTAGGGGCGAGGGCGCAGCAAGCGACCATGCCCGAAGCGCCGCAAGCCCGTGAGGTGCTATCTTTAAGCGGCAAGACAGGTGCGTTTTATGGTCAAGAAGCAGCGCCCCTACAAAACGGCGATCTCACAACATCTTTGCTCGAGCTTCTGGCGCATCCGAACATCAAATCCAAAGAACCCGTGATTCGTCGTTACGACCACGAGGTGAAGGGCGGCACTGCCGTCAAACCCCTTGTTGGCGCTGCCAATCACGGTCCGAGCGATGCCGCAGTTATAGTTCCAAATCCCTCGAGCAACAAAACTGTGATTCGTGGCGTGTCCCTTTCAAACGGCATCTGTCCGCAATTTGGTGAACTCGAGCCTTACGCGATGGCGTGGGCGGCGGTGGATGAAGCCGTGCGCAACGCGGTGGCGGTGGGTGCTGACCCAGACCGGATTGCTATCTTGGATAATTTTTGTTGGGGCAACCCGACCCTGCCAGACCGTTTGGGTGGTTTGCTCGAGACGACCCGTGGTTGTTATGACGCGGCGCTGGCGTATGGCACACCGTTTATTTCGGGCAAGGACAGTTTGTACAATGAGTACACCGACGAGTCTGGCGCGAAACACGCGATTCCTGGAACGTTGTTGATTAGTGCGGTTGGCATTGTGCCTGACATTCAAAAAACCGTGACAATGGATTTCAAAAAAACTGATAATCTGATTTACGTACTTGGTGAAACTCGAGCCGAATTGGGCGGTAGTCATTACGCGAAAATCAGTAAACTCGAGGGTGGCGTTGTGCCGCAACCTGTGGCGAATCCGCTCGAGCGTTATCGTGCGTTGCACAAGGCAATTGCGGCTGGTTTGGTGCAAAGTGCGCACGATTGCAGTGAGGGTGGTTTGGCGGTGGCAATTTCGGAAATGGCTTTGGCGGGGCGTTTGGGCGCAGCTTGGAATTTGTTGTCAGTTGCGCCTAATTCTCTGACCAGTACGCCCTTAACAGCCCAAACCGTGTTGTTCAGTGAAACGGCGGGTCGTTTGGTACTCGAGGTTCGTCCTGAGGATGCAAGTGCGTTCGAGGCTGTGTTTGCTGGCATTGCCTTGGATAAAATTGGGACAGTTACTTCCGAACCTGAATTGATGGTTTGGTGGGGCATGGATGAGGTCATCAAATGCCCAATTGATCTTCTCGAAGAAGCATGGCGTGGTGAACTCGCGCAACAACCCAACTCGAGCGTTGTCAAAGTGCGAAGCAGTGTTGTTACAGCCGTCTCGAGCGAGAAACCCGTGCTGATTTTGCACGCGAACGGCAGCAACCGTGACCGTGACGCGGCGCTTGCTGTCAAGCTTTCGGGTGGAAATCCTGAAATCGTTCACATCAATCAACTTCTTGACAATGACCGCAAACTCGAGGATTACGCCATGCTGATCGTGCCTGGTGGTTTTTCGTATGGCGATGATTTGGGCGCTGGCGTGCTCTGGGCGCTCGATTTACG
>JAYTKL010000224.1:0-1492 GCA_043730305.1 Deinococcales bacterium
TACTGATTCCTGCATGTTCAACTTAACAGATTTTTGCAATCGCAGACGCGCCCCAAAACTTTTGCACCAACCCAAACGCTTGAGCAGCACTCAACGCCAACCCCCAAAACTCCTTCAACTCAGCCAAACAATCCAACACCCGCATCGCCAATTTCCCCTTTACCCAAGCCCACAACCACTCCACAGGATTACATTCAGGCGCGTAAGTTGGTACGTACTCCAAACCCAAGCGTTCTTGATGCTCCAAAACAAACGCTTTCACTTCAGGTGTTTTGTGCATTGGGTGATTATCCACAAAAACCACCAGCTTTTCGTTCGGTAATACTCGCAGTAGGAATGTCAAAAACGCGATAAAACCAAGTGCGTTCATCGAATCTTGTGTGTGTTGCGCAACAACCCGACCATCTTGCGTAATCCCGCCAATGATGGTGATACCCTTCCTCGAACTTGATACTTTCAAGATCGGTGCTTGATTGACCAATGCCCACGTGTGCGTAATGATTGGCGCTAAACTCGAATGGACTTCATCAGCGAAAATCATCGTGTGTCCAACCCATTTTTTTTGAGCGCAGGCAAGGTTTCGTTCAACCAGGTGGCTATTTTGGATTCATCACGTTTCTTGCCTCGAATTTTTGGTTTCTGCACACTAAACCCGATGGCTCGTAAGAGCTTTCCAACATGGTCAGGATGGTATGAAACACCAAATTCGTTCTCGATCAGTTCGGCAATCATGGCTGTTGTCCAACCAATGCGGGTGAATCCGAATTCTTGAGGGTTTTTGAGCAGCAATTGTTTTAACTCCTTGATGTCTTCAAGGGAAATACTTCGACCAGGACCAGGATGTGGTTTGGCTTTGAGGGAATCATCACCGTTTTGGTTGAAAGCTTTACGCCATTGGCTGACAGCGGCTGGGGTGACACCAAGGTCTCGAGCGATTTGAATTTGTGTTTTGGGGTTGGTCGTGTCTTTGAAGTATTCTATTGCGGCGTAGCGGCGTTGTTCGAGTTGTTGTTTGGTTAGTTTCGCGGGAATCCAGGGCATGACTTATATTAAGCTAAAATTGCAGGAATCAGTAGTACATGACAAAAGTTAATTTACCCATCATGCACGCCACTTCTAAACAAACCTAGCTGGGCTGCACCCATAATTTGAGACCACTTTCAACGATTATACTTGACCCTCGAGTTTCAACTGCTCAAAATACGCCATTTCAAACTCAACAGGCGGTACGTAACCCAAACTCGAATGCAGGCGTTTCACGTTGTACACGTCCTCAATAAAGTTCGTGACTCGAGTTTGAACCTCACCAAAATCCTCGTACTCGTCCAAATGCACCTCCTCAAGTTTCAACGTCGCCATAAACGATTCCATTTTCGCATTGTCATACGGATTCCCCTTCCTGGACACGCTAATTTGCGCTTCGATCTGTTCCAAACTCGCAATGTTATACGGATTCTCTAAAATTATTTAATCTGAATAAACAACTTCTCCC
>JAYTKL010000225.1:0-1758 GCA_043730305.1 Deinococcales bacterium
CAAAATGAAATCATTGCTCGCTCGAGCATCAAATACTTTCAGGTTCACCAATCATCTTCATCTTAACGGACTTGAAAGTTAAAACTCGAGAAGCCTTGATTTTCCTTGTGTGACACAAAAATCAGCTATTATCCCACCCTCATCCCCAACCCTCTTGATCCCAAACGTGCACCTAGCGGGCGGGGTCGCCTTGGGAGTTTAGGTTTTTTACATGTGTGGCTCGAGGATCAAGCGCATCACACCATCTTCATTTTATCTGACTCGAGGATCAAGCGCGTCACGCAGGGCATCACCAAGTAAATTCCAAGACAAACCCCACAAGATCAGCGCCAAACCAGGAAAGAACGAAACGTACCAATATGCCATCGGTGAACCAGGAACACCCTGCAAGAAACCTCTGGTAAAGTTAATGAGCTGTCCCCAATCGCTGTACCCCAGCGGCGTGCCCAAACCCAAAAACGACAACGCCGCCGCCGAAAGCACCACCGAACCCATGTCGAGCGTGGCTTGGACGGTCAGCGCCGTCAGTGAATTGGGCAGCACATGCCAAAAAATAATTCGCGCATCGCGTGCCCCCAAGGCTCGAGCGCCCTCGACGTACTCGAGGTGGCGCACGCGCAGAATTTCGCCGCGCAACAAACGGGCGTAGGTGCTCCAACCGACCAGCACGAGCGACAAGATGATGTTGTTCAAACTCTGTCCAAAAATGGCAATCAAAACGATGGTCAAGACCAAACCAGGAAAGGCAAAAACCACATTGGTAAAACGCATGAACAGATTGTCCAACCAGCCGCCAAAATACCCAGCCAAACTGCCGATCAACGTCCCGATGCAGAATGTGGAAATAATGACCGTAAAACCCAGGAAAAACGCGGTCCGAGCGCCCCAGACCAATCCGTACTTGATGTCATAGCCGTTGGACGTGCCAAAGACCCTGCCACCAACGCCAGGCGGTGTCGGAATCGGGGAAAAGCTGATGCGCGGCATGACGAAACAATTCTCGGGCGGACGGAACATCACCTGCCAGAAACTCGAGTTGGTCAGGCTGTAAACACTTGAACTTTGAGTGATACCAAGGTCTCGGGCGCAAGCCTGTTCGGGCGGCGCGAGCAACGGCGCGAACGCCGCCATGAGGGCAAACAGAACCATGAACGCCAAACCCAACATCGCCAAGGTGTTGCGCCTGAAGCGTCGCACCACTCGAGATTCCCACCACGGTTGTTTAATGACCCTGGCAGCTTCAGGAATTGGAGCGCTGGAAATCATTCAAACCTCACTCGAGGGTCAATCATGCCGTATGCCAGATCCACCACCAGGTTGGCAACCACGACCAAGAGCGCAGTAAAGACCGCGAAGCCGAGCACACCAGGATAATCGAGTTGGGTTGCCGCCTGAGCGCCCCAAGAACCAATGCCAGGGTAAGCAAAAATGGTTTCGGTGATGATCGCACCCGTCAACAAACCCGCCACCGTCAAACCCGCCAGGGTTACCACCGCCAAGAGTGCATTGCGCCGCGCGTGCTTGAGGTTGACCATGCGCTCACTCAAGCCCTTGGCTCGAGCGGTGCGCACGTAATCCTGCCCCAACACCTCGAGCAAACTCGAGCGCATGACTTTCAAAATGCCGGCGCTCGAGATTCTCTCCCAGGTGATTGATTTACGGCACTCGCATTTTCGGTTGTGCCAAACATGGTCGTCCCAAGGATCACGCCGCCCCAAGAGTTTGGGTTATTCACAATCACCGCACGGCGGAAGGTGT
>JAYTKL010000226.1:0-9570 GCA_043730305.1 Deinococcales bacterium
CGAATTCTTGGAACCAGCAACGACAACAGATTTAAGCCAAGAATTGCCAATATAAGCACCGCAACCGCCATCATTGCCCAACTTGGCAACCCAAATGGCAAGCTGAGCAAGTAACCCCAAGGGTTGGAAACCATACGGGCAAATTCTGACTCGAGTTTGCCCTGAGAGGCGTCAACAATGTCTTTGGGTTCTGGGAATGCCAGCATTGGAGCGTCACCAAAAACGGCTTTGTGAAAATCCAGACGATACGAATTGCCGGTACTGGCTTGAGAATTCAGCCCAGCCTCGAGCATTGAAGGTTGCAATTGCAAGGCGGCTAAAAATTTCTGGTTGGCTTGGGCGTTGTCACCACGCTCGAGTGCCAGAACGCCAAGGTTGTTGAGCGCCATCGGATTGTTGCCAGCACTCTCGAGAGCTTGGGTGGCGCGGGTTTTGTCACCGTCCAGCAACGAGGCAAGACCGCGAATGGCATCAAAATCGGCATTGGTCGGTTTGGTGGCAAACGAATTCCAGAACGTGACACCACCCAATGTTCCCAAATTAAACGCCGGATGTCGCAATGTCTCGAGCGCCCTGGTGCTCCAAGTCCAAGTACCCAAAGCGCCAATCATCAAGGCAAGCAAGGTCACCAGCACAATTTTTTCGGTCAAGGTCAAATAAGCACTGAGACTGTGGCGCAGTCGCATTAAAGGTGCTTTACCCCATGCGCCTATCGCTCCGCCAACCGCCTTTAAATCCTTGGATTGTTGTGCTGCGTACTTGGCACTCAAGACCAACCACAGCGCCAAGAACGCGGCGATCAAAGCCAGCAATGTCCCGAGGGAAAAAATCACGATTCTCGAGACGCCAAAAGTATAAGGCGTACCCTGAGCGATTTGTTTTTGTATCGCACGCCACGGGTCACCCCCGCCAGCAGATTGGGTATCGAGGTAACCCGCCAACTCGAGAAAGACCGTTTCAGATTGGTT
Organism: Deinococcales bacterium; assembly: GCA_043730305.1. GTDB lineage: Bacteria > Deinococcota > Deinococci > Deinococcales > JAAFIG01 > JANXTZ01. The sequence continues at coordinate 969 of JAYTKL010000226.1, forward strand.
AAACCTTGGCATGGTGTCTCGCAAGAACGCCATCCAAATCAAGCCTCGTTGCATGTTTTGCTCTTGAAACAGTGCCCTCGCCACGCCCAACGGGTTGCCGTAAGCACCCAAGGCTTTGCTCGAGACGGGAATGGCAGGATCGTAACCAGCGTTTCCATAAGCCAGACGTGCGAAACGCAGGGCTTGTTCGGCAAAATCTGTTCCAGTCAGTTTCAAACCCTCGAACACCGCCGCCTCACGAATGTAAACAAAAAAAGGGACTGAAATATTTACGGCTTGCGAAAAAGCGGCTTGGGCTTCGGTCGGTTTGTTGAGCGCCAAGAGAGCCGCGCCCTCATAAATTTTGTAGAAAGGATTTGTTGGGTCTTGCGCCGCTAATTTGGCATTGGTCTGCTGCGACAATTCAGGAAAACTGGGCTTGAGTTGATTGCCCTGCGACGCTTTTTGGGCAAATTCTTCAAAAGTCTCGAGCATAATAGAATCTGGCTGAAAGACAGGACGCTCGATCAAGGAAAAACTGGGTTGTCCCGCCGCCCGCCGCAAGGTAAAGGTTTCTGTCAGCGCCGAAGTTCCGTTTGGAATAATCACATTCACCCGAACATCCGTGCCTTGAGCCTCGAGACTTGAAACCAAATTCGAGACCACAAACCGTTGAATGACCGTACCCTTCCCTGGCTCGAGCTGCATGACACTCGCGCCGTCGGGAACAAAAATATCGCGCCCGATCACCACCGGCTCGAGTTTGACCCCTGATTTTGGATGCAACCTGGCAATCCAGACCACCGCTCCGTTCAGGCTGCCCTCTAACGTATCGCCTTTGACGGTCAGTACGGGCATCGCTGCGGGAACTGGCGGCTCGAGTTTGAGTTCTGCCTTTTGGGTGCCAGCCATAGCCGACATGCTCAGACGGGTTGAAGCCTTGACAATCAAGGCAAATTTTCCGTTTGCATCGGTTTTTACAGTGACAGGCAAACTCGAGCCATCCAGTTTGGTGGGCTTTGGCAGGTTGAACGCCAGTCTGACAGACGTATTCGGAGCAAAACCTTCTGCCTGAACGGTCACTTTGCCGTCTGAAAGTGGTGGAAACGGTTGTGCGGAAAGTTTTTGAGCCGACACCGAACAAGCACCTATCAGCATTAAAACTGCAAATCGTTTAAGTTGATGTTTCATCCCGAGTCCTTTTCTGTAACGCACCATTTTGATCTACAAACACCCTTTTTACGGGGTCGGAGCGGACGGGGTTCTTTAGGAATCAATGAAATTCTGGCTCGAGGCACACGTCATTTCATTGTTCGTTCAATCACCTTAACACGTGCTCAATGGAAGTCCCGTGAACATTCTACAAAAACGCTGCTTGAATCTTGAGCACGCTCGGGTCATGATAAAGGCAATGAAGACACTTCTGATCGATTACGGCTCTGGCAACTTGCGATCTTGTGCCAAATCGCTTGAAGTGACGGGCTTTGATTTGGAAGTCTCGAGCGACCCAAACGACGCCTTGCACGCCGACGCCCTGGTTTTGCCAGGGCAGGGACATTTCAGGCAAGTCATGGAAAGTTTTTTGGCAAGCGGCTTTGAAGATGCCGTACGCAACCACATTGGCGCGGGCAAACCATTTTTGGGAATTTGTGTCGGAATGCAAATCTTGTTCGATTCGAGCGAAGAATCCCAGATTCCAGGGTTGGGAATTTTAAAAGGCAGCATTCGCAAATTTCCAAAAACCGAACTTGCCGTGCCACAAATGCAATGGAACACCCTTGAGGCTGTTGGGGAAAGTCCTTTGATGCAAAATCTTGGCGAAAAACCATTCGCCTACTTTGTGCACAGCTATTACGCGCCACTCGAGCTTGGATTGAACGGCGCTAAAACCGATTACGGTCTCGAGTTTTTAAGTGTGGTGTCGCAAAACAACGTGCAAGCCACACAATTTCACCCAGAGAAAAGTCAAAAGACTGGTTTGAAGTTGCTCGAGAATTTTAAAACCTGGGCAGACAAGATTTAAGCGATCAGCACTTTGACGGGTTTTGCATCTTCCAATGTTGGGTCTTTGTCCCAGAGCGTGAAATCGGCGGCAAAACCAGGGGCAACCTGACCATACCAACCCTCCCAGCCTGCCGCGAATGCCGCCCCAGTCGTATATCCTTGCAGCGTCTCGAGTCTTGAGAGGGCTTGCTCTGCATTCCAGGGTTTACCTACGAGGTCAAATCGGTTGACTGCGGCTTGAAATCCCAAGATTGGGTCTGGCGTGGCAACGGGCGCGTCTGAACCCAAAGCCAGCACCGCCCCAGACCTGAGAAGGCTGCGGAAGGCAAAAGTGGTTTTGCCTCGAGTTTCGCCAAGCAACCGATTGATATTTTGAACGTCACCAGGCGCGTGAATTGGTTGGACGCTGACGGCGATACCCAACCTTCCAAACCTGGCAATGTCATCGGTATGCAGGTGTTGCGCGTGCTCGAGCCGCAAGCGCACGTTTTGGGCTAGTGCCAAGGGGGTTAAAGCCTCGAGCACGTCAAGCATTTCACGGTTTGCCCTGTCACCTATGGCGTGAACCACTGGCGAAAACCCAAGCTCGAGCGCCAAACGTCCACGTTCGAGAAAGGTTTCTTTAGGGTCAACTTGCACGCCAGAATCTTCAAAACCAAGATAATTCTCGAGCATCAATGCCGTGCGAGAACCCAGCGCACCGTCGGCAAAAAACTTGACACCGCACAATTTGACCCGGTCTCCAACACCACCACGCAACCCCGTGTTTTTCAAATGCTCGAGATGGGCGTGTGAAATGCTCGCCCAAACCCGCAATGGCATTTCACCCCGCGCCTCGAGTTCCCACATGGCGTGCAAGTATTCAATTGGCTCGAGCGCCATCGTGTGAACGCAAGTGAAACCACGCTTTGCCATGTCCAAAGCGCCAAGTTTTGCCGCCGCAACCACATCCTCGAGTTTGGAAATCGGAAAAACGCGTTTCATCAAATCCATCGCGTTCTCGAGCAAAATGCCCGTAGGTTCACCGCGATCATCTTGCATGATAACCCCACCGTGCGGGTTTGGTGTGCTCGAGGTGATGCCAGAGATTTTTAAAGCCTGCGAATTGCACCACAAACCATGTCCGTCCCTAGACCACAACGCCACAGGATTGTTCGGCGAAACACCATCTAAATCGTGTGCGGTTGGATAATCTATTTTTCCCCACAAACTTCGGTCAAAACCATTGCCAAAAATCCAATCACCCACTGCAACCCGCGACGCACGTTCGGAAACTCGAGAAACCGCCTCTAAAACAGTACGTGTATCCTCGAGTTTTACATATTGCAAACTAAAACCGTAACCGACCAGATGAATATGCGCATCGGTCAAGCCTGGGGTCAAGAAAAAATCTCGGTAATCCATAACTTCAGCTTTGGGCGCAAATTCAAGCAATTCCCCGAGAGACCCAAGCGCCTGAACCCGATTTTCAATCACAAGCACCCCCGAAGCTCGAGGGTGCGAGGGATGAAGCGTTAAAATGCTGGACAGGATAATCTTGGCGTGCATGAAAAAAGTTTACTCGAGAATTACATTGCCGCAACGACTTTGATCGAACCTGACATTGAAGGATTGTGAAATTGACATTGGTACTCGAGGGTTTTGCCCACATCTTCGGTTTTCGCCGTGTAACTGACACTCGAGGTTTGCGTGCTTGAAACCAAAGACGTACTGCCTTTGGCAATTAACGGATGCGAACCTGAAGCTTCCACGGTCACGCTCGAGCCAACTTTAAGTTGACAATTTGGGACTGAATAAAGATTCCCAGAAACCAAAGTGATACTCGCTGGACAATCTGCGAGTGTTTCAGGATTTGGTTTGGGATTATTTCCACTACACGCCGCGAAACCCAAAACACCGACAATCGCCATTGATCCCAATACCAACTTCATCATGGACAACCTCCGAGGTTTCAGTCTATCTCGAGACGCGCAAAAAACCATTCAAGTTCTTCATTGTCACACCAGACAAGAGCGACCTTGGAATCCACGCCGTGCAAAATCGCGTTCTGTTCAAACTTTCGTCCCAACTCGAGGATGACCGCCAAGGGCGCGTCAAAAATCACAAAACCCTCCTCGCGCCAAGATTGATCGGCTTGTTCGCCGGCACTCCAGTCATGTTCAAAACCGAGTTTTTCAATCTCGAGTTTCAAATTTTGGTTGCGAGTTGCATTTTCAAGATCAGAAAATGATTGACTGAACGGATTTGCTGCGGTCAAAACGCTAAAGCGGCGACCATTGTACAAACCAAGTCCCTGATCGGTGTTTGAAAGCCTAAAACGATACGCGGCGGTGTTGTAGATGGTCTCAAAGTACGCCAACCTAAAATCTCGAGAATTCACGAGTCAGATAGTACAATAAAGTCATGTTCTCGAGCGTGCTGGCATTGGTTATCGCCTATCTGATCGGCGCGGTCTCCCCCGCCGTGATTTACTCGAGGGCAAAGGGTCATGACGTGCGCGACAACGATTTTGCTGGCACGAGCGGCATGATGCGCCAATTTGGTGTGGCTGTCGGGCTGGGTATTATGCTTGCCGATATTGCCAAAGGTGCGCTGGCGGCGTTTGTGGCGTCAAGAATCTCGAGCGACGTGCTGTGGTTTACGCCCGCCGCCGCCGCGTTAGGGCATTGCTACCCAATCTGGCATGGTTTTAAAGGTGGTCAGGGCATTGCTCCCGCCTGCGGCGCGTTAACAGTTTGCTCGAGCTTCATTGGGCTTGCCACGATGGCTCTAGGAGCTTTTTTTGTTGCTGTCCACCGAATTTTAAAACTTAAAAGATTTGTTCGGCTTGGCGGAGTTCCTTTCAGTGCCATTTTGACGCTATCCATCATGGCGGTACTGATTTTAAAACTCGAGGGTACAACCGCACTGACTGGATTTTTGTTGATGCTGGCAGTCATGCTGGCTCGAGGGGCGCAAGTTTTGCTGACCCCAAAACCTGGGTTGTAATTCACGCTCGAGTGTCACAAAAAAAGTTATGATTGCGCCATCAAAAAAGGAGGCGTTCATGCTTGAATCCACAATGATGGATTACCCGCTCACCATTCCACTCATGCTCGAGCGAGCAAAACAATTATTTCCACACGTCGAGGTTGTATCGCTTCTTCCGGGTGCTCCAAACCCTGAGACGAAAATGCCGACACCACATGAGCACCGCACCACCTACGGCGAGATTCATACCAGGGTCATGAAACTCTGCAACGCACTGGTGGACGCTGGCGTGCAATCGGGCGACAGGGTTGCCACAATGGCGCTGAATTCTTTCAGACACCTCGAGCTTTATTTTGCTGTACCCAGCGTCGGTGCGGTCTGTCACATGATCAACATTCGGCTTCCGCCCGAACAAATTGGTTACATCATCAACCACGCCCAGGACAAAGTCTTGTTTATCGACAACGTTTTTGCCGCGCAATTGCCGATGATTTTGCAGCACTGCCCGAGCATTCAAAAAGTGATTGTCATGGGGCAAGTGCCTGGTGGTGTGCCCGTTGGCGTGACCGATTACGAAGATTTCATCCGCGATCAACCGGTCACGTTTACCTACCCAGAAATTGATGAGCGTCAAGCCTCGGGCATGTGTTACACCTCTGGCACAACCGGCAACCCCAAGGGCGTCTTGTACTCGCACAGAGGCATTGTGCTTCACAGCCTCGCCAGTCTAGGTGCGGATTTGCTGGGCGTCTCGAGCAGCGACACCGTATTGCCCGTTGTTCCAATGTTTCACGTCAACGCCTGGGGTTATCCGTACACTTGCACCTGGGTTGGCGCGAAACAGGTGTACACGGGGATGTTCACCGACCCTAAAATCATCGCCCATACCCTGGAAAAAGAAAACGTCACCATGACGGCTGGCGTCCCGACCATCTGGATTGGTTTGCTGGACGAACTTGACAAGGCTAAAGTCGCAGGCACACCATACAAGCTCGAGAAACTCAAAGCCTTGATTGTGGGTGGCAGTAGCACACCACGTAAAATGCTGATGGATTTTGAAGTCAGGCACAAGCTCAAAATCATTCCCGCCTGGGGCATGACCGAAACCACACCACTCGGTACGGCAAACGTCTTGCTGCCACACCACATGGCACTGAGTGACGAAGACCGTTGGGATCAAATGACCCTTTCAGGGCGTCAAGCGCCGTTGGTTGACCTCGAGATTGTGGACGGTGACGGTTTGCCATTACCTCACGACGGGATCGCTCGAGGCAGGTTGCTGGTCAAAGGTCCGTGGGTCACAAAAAGTTATTACCGCAACCCCGAAGCCACGGCTGCCACGCAATTTAACGATTGGTTTGACACAGGCGATATTGCCACCATGAACAGCGATGGCTTCATGATGATTCAAGACCGCGCCAAAGACCTGATCAAATCGGGCGGCGAGTGGATCAGCAGCGTTGACCTCGAGAATGAACTGATGGGGCACCCTGCGGTGAAAGAGGCAGCCGTGATTGGTTTGCCGCATCCAAAATGGGACGAACGCCCACTTGGCGTGATTGTGCTGCGTGAAGGCTCGAGCGTGAACCATGAAGAACTGAACGCGCATTTGGCGAAAAAATTTGCGAAATGGATGCTGCCAGATGATTACGTGTTTACCGATAAAATCCCGCTGACCACGACCGGAAAATTCTTAAAACGCGCTTTAAGAGATCAGTTCAAAGACCATAAACTCCCAGGAGCGTAACCATCAATCTACGTTCACACTCGAGTTTTAACAAGCCATTGCCCTCGAGCAGCAAGACGGAATGACCATCCGTCAAGCCGCTCGAGACCTCGAAGTCTCTCAGGTGGTTTGAATTGTTGGCTGAACTTAGCCAAGCAAACCGCGCCAAACGGACGAGCAGACTTGCTTGTGGGGCGGCTGTCAATTTCTCAAAAACTCAAAACTTTCCGAACCTTTTCACTTTCTCCGCACCATTCAATCGCGGCTCGAATAAAAATCTCCAGCAATTGCAAGTATCCCTCGAGTTCAACAAATTCATCGGGCGAATGCGGATTTCCGCCGGTGGGTCCAAGCAAAATCATGGGCGTTGGGCTGTACAGGTTAAAGATATGCCCGTCACAAGCAAATTCTGCACCGCGAATACTGGGGTCAACACCTCGAGATTCCCGACTGGCTCGAGCAAGGATTTTTACGCCCGGATGGTCAGGATTGACCTCGCTGCCGTCCAACCACCTGAGCGGCGTGAACCGTGGACTGAAGTTTTCCAGAACGGCGTTCGATTTTTGAGTCTCGAGGTAGAAAGCTTGAAGGTCTTGAATCACTTGTTCTTGGGTCGTGCCTGGAAAGGTTTCAATCCAGACTGTCAACCACGCTTCACTTGGCACTCGATCCGCAAAAAATGGCAGGTTCACGTCTCCTGCTTTGAGTTGATTGACCAAGACCGAAAGATTTGGGTTACTCGAGTACAAATTTGGGACACTCGAGACTTGATTTCGTTGTTTTGACCACGCTTGAAGCATTTGAATGAAATGCGATATGGCAATCACGGGATCAACTGGTTTTTGGGTACTGAACCCCCAACCCGATTGCCCGATAAAACTGACTTTCAGCATCAACCCGCCGTGATGCGCGGGACAGATGTGCAAATTGGTCGGTTCTGGCACGATGGCAAGGTCGGCATTGTACTTCAGCCTGGCGGCAAGCGTGCCATTGCAACCACCATATTCTTCATCCACGACACTTTCAACCATCAGGTCGCCGTTCAATTCAATCTCGAGTTCGTTCATGGCTTTCACGACCATGACCGAAGCCACCAAACCCGCCTTCATGTCATACGCGCCCAAACCCCACAGTTTGCCACTCGAGATTTCACCAGCCCAAGGTTCGTGCGTCCAGGTTTCAGAGCCGACGGGTACGGTATCCATGTGACTTGAAAACATCAAAGAACGACCCGAACCAGTTCCGTGACGTATCGCCATGACGTTCGGGCGGTCGGTGCAAGGTCTGGCAGCCCAGTATTTTGGATGCTCGAGCAAACCCGCAACGCTGGCAATTTCGTAAACGTCAACCTCGCAACCCATTTTCTCGAGCACGCTCGCAAGCTCGAGTTGAGCTGGTTTTTCGTTGCCGTTTGGTGCGAGATTTTGAGTGTTGAACCCAACAAATTTTTGCAATGTTTCAACAATGACCTCGCGGTTTTGTTGCACCCAGTTGTGAATTCGGTCTGTCATGAATACCTCGGGTTAAGTGCGTTTGCCCCGCGCCAAAACCTGCCAGACTTTTTCGACCTGACCGTTGCGCATCCCAATCAATTCGTCGGACAGGTTGACCGTGGTGCAGACATGAATGGGGTAAAACGCCAAACGATCACCGACCTCGAGTTTGACGCCTTCACCGAGTTTTACCACACCGTGTTCTTCAGACATACTTTCCAGGTAAGCATCATGGTTTACGGCTTTTGCATAACCTTTGAGGTTGAGTTTACTTGGAATGCTATCACCGCAAAAGGTTTTGAAACCGCCGTCAATGGTGACTTGCCCTGATCTCGAGTTGCTGATGACCGTGCAGAGGATTGACAGCGCCACGTTGTCGTACTCAACCGCGCCCAATTCAGCCATCATGTAATCGCCAAAAACGTATGTG
>JAYTKL010000227.1:0-1119 GCA_043730305.1 Deinococcales bacterium
CTTCTCAAAACCACCACGTTGGTTGTCTTGGGTCGGTTTGATGGCTTTGGTCACGATATTGATACCCTCGACAATAATGGTGCTTTTCTTGGGTTGAACCCGCAAGACACGACCGGTCTTGTTGCGGTCTTTGCCCTGACCGATCTTGACGGTATCGCCACGTTTGACGTGCAACGGGGTTGGTTCGGTAGCCATTACAGCACCTCCGGCGCAAGTGAAATGATCTTCATAAAGCGGCGGTCACGAAGTTCTCGAGCGACAGGTCCGAAAACGCGTGTGCCTCGAGGTTCGCCCTGAGCGTTGATGATGACTGCTGCATTGCGATCAAAACGAATCGCGCTGCCATCGGGACGTTTTACTTCTTTGCGTGTACGGACGATCACGGCTTTGACGACATCGCCTTTTTTGACCGTGCCACGTGGAGCGCAATCCTTGACCGAAGCCACGATCACATCACCGACGCCGGCGTACTTTTGGTTCGATGAACCACGAGCCAGTCCGCCCATGACGCGAATACAGTTGAGTTGTTTTGCACCAGTGTTATCGGCGCAATCAACGTAAGTGGTTGGTTGAATCACGCTTAATCCCTGCCCTTTTCAACCAGCTTGGCAACTTTCCAAGTCTTGGTTTTCGAGATCGGACGAACCGCCACAATTTCGACGATGTCACCCGCCTTGTATTCGTTGTTCTCATCGTGAGTAGCGAACTTTTTGGAACGGGTCACGACCTTGCCGTAAAGCGGGTGTGTGAATTTACGTTCGACTTTAACGGAAACCGTCTTGTCTGCCTTGTCCGAAACCACGACGCCCACAAAACTCTTACGCGCCATGTTATTTCACCTTCTTTTGAAGACCATCGGTACGTTTTTCGGTGGCTAGGGTTAAAAGCTGTGCCACCTCTTTGCGCAAGATGTTGATCTGTGATGGATTTGGGACGGTCGAAACCGCGCCCTGAATACGGAGTTCCATGAGTTTTTGCTTGCGAGCCAAGACTTCTTTGTCGAGGTCAACAATGCTCATTGCACGGAAGGTTTTGAGGTGATCATTGCGCTTCATCGTAAACCTCGCGGCTAATGAACTTGGTTCGGATTGGCAGTTTATGCCCAGCCAAACGGAAAGC
>JAYTKL010000228.1:0-10252 GCA_043730305.1 Deinococcales bacterium
CCGTTACGACGGAGATTTTATTGCCGTGGATTACGCCATGCACGGACAAGCGATGGGCGCTCGAGCTTGGACGGCACGCACCGAAAACGAATTCAAAACAGCATTGGTTGAAGCCAAAAAAGCTGATCTTATTAGCGTTATTCATGTTTTTGTTGACCCCGAAAAACGCGTTGGCGGGTTTGAAAGTTGGTGGGACGCACCACCCGCCGAAGTCTCAGGGCAAAAAGGTGTGCAGGAAGCTCGAGCGGAATACGAAGAGAAAATCAAAAAACAACGTCCGTATTTGAAGGTCACAACATGATTTGTCCATTTCGTAGGGGCGCTGCTTGCTGCGCCCTTGCAGTTGATTCGAGGTTTACAACATGAACACCAAACCCCTTGACCTGATCACAATGGGACGCTCGAGCATGGATTTGTACTCGAACCAACTGGGCGCACGGTTTGAGGACATCACCAGCTTTGCGGCTTACGTGGGTGGCAGCCCGACCAACATTGCGGTGGGTGTCAGGCGTTTGGGACTCGAGGTTGGTTTGCTGACAGCGTTGGGCGAGGATCGAAGCGGGGATTTTATTCTCAATTTTTTGGACAATGAGGGCATCGAAACGGGCATGATTCCGCGCAAAGCTGGGCATCCGACCAGCGCGGTGTTGCTGGGCATTGAAGCAAATCACAAAACCCCGCTCGTATTTTACCGTGACAATTGCGCTGACATCGAGTTGAGCATTGATGACGTGATCGCCGCCAACCTCGAGCGGGCGGGTGCGCTCGAGATTTCTGGCACGGGTCTGGCAAAAGACCCCAGTCGGAGTGCCACGTTTTACGCTGTCGAACGCGCCAGGAGCTTGGGCAAAACCGTGTTTATGGACATTGATTTTCGCGCCAACCAGTGGCATGACCCTCGAGCGTTTGGCGTGGCGGTTCGCGCGATTTTGCCAATGGTGGACGTGGCGATTGGCACGGAGGAAGAAATCAACGCGGTGGGTTTGACCTCTGCCACTCAACTGAAAATTGTCAACTCGCAAATTCAAGCGCCCGAGATCACGGGTGATTTGAACGCCAACATCAAATTGATTCTCGAGCGCGGACCAAAAGCGTTGGTCGTGAAAACGGGTGCGAAAGGTGCTGAGGTCCATTTGCAATCGGGCGAGATCATCACCGCCCCAGGTTTTAGCGTCGAGGTGTACAACACCGTCGGTGCTGGCGATGCTTTCGGCAGCGGTTTTATTTACGGGCAACTGCAAGGCTGGGATTGGTACAAAAGCGTGCGCCTCGGCAATGCCTGCGGCGCAATCGTGGTTTCGCGTCACGCCTGCGCCAACGCCATGCCAACGATGACCGAGATTCTCGAGCTTGTGAACGCCCAAGGTGGTTGGTAAAACTTTTAGGAGACACATGAAACTTCACCAGAAAGCCAAAACAAACTCGAGCATCCTGCATGAGGTCACACCCGAAAACACGGGCTGGCAGCATTTGTCGTTTAAAGTCATCAAGCTCGAGGCTGACGAATCGTATTCTGGAAATTCCAAGGATTGCGAAGAGTTGATCGTGTTCCTTTCGGGCGGCGCTCGAGCCGTGGTCGGGGATCAGCACTTTGAAATCTCTGGGCGCGACAACGTTTTTGCTGGTTTGCCCACCAGTTTGTACCTGCCTCCAAACTCGAGTTACACCATCACCGCCAGCAGTCCCCTGGAGTTCAGTGTTGGCGGTGCGCCCGCCACGGGTTTGTACCCCGTGCGTTTGTACCAACCGCACGAATTTCAAACTGAAATGCGCGGTGGCGCGAACGTCACCCGCCAGATTGTGCACCTCTCGCTCGAGCCAGTAAAAACTGAAAAACTATTTGTCTTCGAGGTCTACTCTCCAAGCGGCAACTGGAGTGGTTTTCCACCGCACCGTCACGACGGACGCGAAGGCTCGAGTTATCTCGAAGAAACCTATTATTTTAAAGTCACGCCCAAAAACGGCTTTGGTGTGTTCAGGATTTACACCAAAGACACTGATCTGGACGAGATCATGGTGACGAAGGATTCTGATTTGGTGCTCGTGCCGGAAGGCTATCACCCTGGCAGCACCGCCCCAGGCACGAACTTGTATTTTCTGAATTATCTGGCGGGTCCAACCAGAGATTACATTGTTAAGAACGATCCCGATTACGATTGGGTCAAAGACAATTGGACGGGCAATGCGCTCGAGTTACCGTTGAAGTCTTAAATTTTCAATTTGTTGTTCAAGAACCCTCAACGTAAATCTCGAGAGATCAACGTTCTCGAGGGTGAACACATTCTTGACCATAAAATGCACCTTGCGGGCATGATCGCAGGTTCACCCCTACGACATCAAAAGATAGAAAACTTATTTATTCACAAATTGAAATATTTAAAAATCGGATCTAATTGCTGTCTGCCAATTGCTACCCTCTGGAGTCCTAAATGCCAATAGAACGCCGTACCCAAATCATTGATCTGCTCGAGCGCAACCTGAACGTGCGGGTCGAAGATTTAGCCGAACAATTCAACGTTTCGCTCGTCACGATTCGCAAAGACTTAACCGAACTCGAGTCTCGAGGTTTGCTGCAACGAACCCACGGCGGCGCGGTGTTCACCCAAAAAAGTCGGTTCAATCCGTCTTTCAGCGAAAAGCTGCATTTGCAAGGTGACGAAAAAACCGCCATCGCCAATGCCGCGCTCGAGTTTGTCTGCGAAGGTGACGCGATTATTTTGGACGCGGGCAGCAGCACCCTGGCGCTGGCACAAGCCATCAAAGGCAAATTTGAATCCTTGTTCGTGCTGACCAACAGCGTTCCAATTGCGCTCGAGTTGACTGGTACAAATTGGGATGTGGTGCTGTTGGGCGGTCAGGTCAGACATCACAGCCTCGCACTGATTGGACCCAGCACCGTAAGTTTGCTCGAGAATTACCATGTGGACAAGGTTTTTCTTGGCACGACAGGGGTCAGTTTAGACCGTGGGTATTCGACCCCCAACCCGCTCGAGGCGCAAACCAAACGCGCCATGATACTGGCTTCCAAAGAACGTTTTGTGCTGGCTGACGCGTCAAAATTGGGTCATGCGACGCTTGCCAGTTTTGCCAAGCTCGAGGACGTGAATTTATTGATTACGGCTGGAAATGTGCCTGAAGATTTTAAACAGGGTCTCGAGGTATTGGATCAGAGATTTCGGATTGCGAATCTGGAGTAACCCTCAAATCTGTGTTGGTTCGGTTGAGACAGTCAAGTAGCAAAGCATAGAAAGATTCCGAACTGTTTCTATTGCCGCATCCAAAGCAGCGCTTAAACTGCCAAAGGCATTGCTTGTGACTCGAGGGCTTTAATGAACTGGTCTGAGCTTGAAACCCAGCCGAATAAGACTTCGGTGGACAGAAGAGAAGCCTCGTGATTGCTTCTTGCCAAATTGCCGCCAATAGGTTCGTTCATGCAATCTGCCAGCAGCACGCACAAATAGTCCCTGAACATGGCATCTCTGACGGTCGATTCCACGCAAATGCTTGTGGTACAGCCCGTGATGATCAAATGCTTAATCCCCATTTGTTTAAGCTTGATATCCAAATCAGTTTCATAAAAACCACTGAAACGTGTTTTATAGATGATTACATCTTCAGCCTGCGGTTTGAGTTCGGAGACAATATCTGTATTCCAGGTGTCACGAATCAGAATCCGACTTTCGCTACCGTCAGGAGCATGGATGGTTTCACCAACTCCCATCCCAAGGTGTCGCATTCGATTCACAGAATCTGGTGCGCCCAAGTCTGAAAGATCGGGAAGATACGCCATCTTGAGGTAGACGATCTTAATGCCAGCATGACGTGCTACATTCAGGACTTTCGCAGTGGGTACAACCGCTTTCTGAATCCCAGAAATATCAATTCCCACACGGTCAAACATGCCCCACTTGCTGCCAAAATCATTTTGCATGTCAATGACGATCACCGCAGTCTTGGCGACATCAATTTCCGTAAGATTTGGTGTGGCTTCCAATGCAATTGTCAATTGACTTTTCATAGCATTCCTCCATGCCAAATATTGTGATGAAGCCCGTTTTGCAGCGCCATAATTTATTGCTGATATTCATTACAATAGACCTCAATTGGCTCAACCCCAATCAATGTCTATTTAGGCTTGTCCGGCACAGTTTTTTAGTTACCAGAGACTCTCTCGAGCTTGGGGTTAAACCAGTCAAAATCTCTCAGCTCGAGAGCGCTTTGATCGCAGGATACGCCGCACGGTAACGCTCGAGTGATTTTTTGTATGCCGTGTCGGCTGTGGTCGGGAAGTCAACCGATTTTGGCGCTGTCGCCTCGAGTGCCGCCGCAACATTGGGGTAAACGCCTGCACCCACGAGTGCCAGCACCGCCGCACCTCGGGCGGGTCCCTCTTCAAAATCTGGGCGCTCGAGTTTGACACCCAGAACACTGCCAACAATGCCAAGCCACAAGTCAGATTTCGAGCCGCCACCGATGGAGAGCAATTTCTCGAGTGGCGCGAGTGGTCGCATGACTTCCAAAGTATCGGCAAGACTGAATGCCACGCCCTCGAGCAGCGCCCGAACCAAGTGCGGACGGTGATGCGCGAGGCTTAAACCGATCCATGCGCCGCGAACATTCGGGTCAAGATGTGGGCTGCGTTCGCCAGCCAGGTAAGGCAGGAACAACAAGCCCTCCGAACCTGCGGGGACGCTGGCGGCTTCGGTCATCAAGGTTTCAAAGTTGGTGTCGGTCGCCAGCGAATCTTTAAACCATTGCAAGCTTCCAGCCGCCGCCAGGGTCACGCCCAAAAAGTGATAACCACCGTCGGCATGGCAGAACAAATGCACCCGACCTTCGGGGTCAACGCTCGGTTTCTCGAGCGGCAAGAAAATCACCCCGCTCGTGCCAAGGCTGACGCTGCCCACACCAGGGCGAGCGCTCGAGAGTCCAAGCCCGATGGCTGCTCCCGCGTTGTCTCCCGCCCCAGCAATCACGGGTAAGCCCGTCGGAAGTCCTGTGGCTGCCGCCCAAGTGGCGTTTAAGCCCCCTGCGACAGAACACGAGGGAATGACACGCGGAAACAAATTTGGCGAGAGGTTTAACGCCTTTAGAATCTCCAAATCCCAGTTTTGCGTCTCGAGGTTGAGACAACCAATGCCGCTCGCATCGCTGGGTTCGGTCACGAGTTCGCCTGTCAGTTGCAAGGTCAAATAATCTTTTGGAAGCAAAACGTGTTTGGTTTTGGCAAAATTCTCGGGTTCGGCGGCACGCAACCACACCAGTTTGGGCAATTGAAAACCCGTGACAGCTGGGTTGCCCGTGCGTTGAATCAACTCCAGACGTGGTACGGCGTGTTCGATTTCCTCACACGCGGCGGCGGTGCGTTGGTCGTTCCAGAGTGGCGCAGGTCGGATAACCTCGAGATTTTCATCCAAAAACACCGCGCCGTGCATCTGCCCTGCCGCGCTCAAACCCACGATTTCATAACCTGCCAGCTTCGCCGTAATTTCGGTTAGCACCGCTCGAGCCGCCGCAACCCAATCGCTAGGATTTTGTTCAGTCCAACCAGGTTGAGGCGTTAAAAGCGGGTAACTCGCGCTCGCCTCCGCTACCGCCTCACCCGAACTCGAGATGGCGAGGGCTTTGATGCCGCTTGTTCCAAGGTCAATGCCGATACTGACTTTTTGCATGGTGTACCTCTTTTAAAAAATCAGACGCTCGAGCATGAAAAGAGTCTCGAGCGTCCAATCATGAATGATTTTTATCTTACGCCGTACAACAATTCCATCGTCAGTTGATCCAGGTGCTCGAGTCCAGGACCGCGTTTTCCAAGGGCTTCACGGTCAAAGGCGTGTGCTTTGAGCTTGCTGGCATTGTCTTTGGAGTAGGTTTTAACCAGATTCTCGAGCGCCGCATCTTGAACTTTGTAATGCTTGATCGCGGCTTGAATCTCGGTGTCGGCGTTGAAGCGCTCCACTTTTTCTTTCAGGATCAAGTACGTCCTCATGCAGCCTTTGGCGAATGCCCAAACGCCAGCCTCGTCTTCGGTTCGCAGCGCGTGAGCGTCGAAGTGACGCATTCCGCTGTAACCCGAATCCTCGAGCAATTTGACGGTGAAGAACGCGCCTTTGGGGTTTTCTGCGCCGAAGCGAAGGTCTTGGTCAAAACGTCCCATTTTCTGGTCGTTCAGGTCAATGTGAAACAGTTTTCCAGCGTCTATCGCTTGGGCAACGGCATGAACGAACGACAAACCCGCCATTGTTTCGTGGGCAAATTCTGGGTTTAAGCCAAACAATTCGGATTTATCCAAGGTGGCGATAAAACCCAGGGCGCTGCCGACAGTGGGCAGGTAAATGTCGCCGCGTGGTTCGTTGGGTTTTGGCTCGAGGGCGAATTTGTAACCGTAACCCTGGTCTTCGCTGTATTCGGCAAGAAAATTTAAAGCTTCGCGGAAGTGTTGCAAGCCCTCGATGGCGTTGCTGCCTGCGTCCACCTCTGCGCCCTCGCGTCCGCCCCAGAAGACATAGGTTTTCGCACCAAGTTCTGCGCCCAAGTCCATCGCGTTCATGGTTTTTTGCACCGCCAGAGCACGTACTCGAGCGTCGGGGCTGGTGAATGCGCCGTCTTTGAAAGCAGGGTCGCTGAAGAGGTTGGTGGTTGCCATTGGGACTTTTAAACCCGTGTCGGACAGGGCTTTTTTGAAGCTCGAGACGATGGCATCGCGTTCACTGGCGGTTGCGTCTATCGGCACAAGGTCGTTGTCGTGCAGGTTGACGCCGTAAACGCCAAGTTCTGCGAGTTGATGCACGATGTAATCCGCGCCGATGGCTTCGCGGGTGGGCGATCCGAACGGGTCGCGTCCGATGTTGCCAACCGTCCACAGTCCGAAGGTGAATTTGTGCTCTGGTTTTGCGCTGTAATCTGCCATAATCTAGCCTCCTGATTTTACTGAAATCGATTTCGGAAGACTTAAAGTACCACATTTGGGCAAAAAAACAAGCTCAAGAGAAAAAGCAATTACGAATTAGTCAGCAGTTGGATGATTTAACTGATAACTGAGCAGGGCTTGGTAAAATGAAACCGCAGACATCAAAGTAGTCCAGAACAGGATCAAAAAATTAAGAACACGAAAATCAGTGGTGAGATCCCCAAAAAATGCAATCCCCAAGGCATAAAAACGCAAAGTACATTAAAAAGCACCGAAACCACCCAAAAGGCATAACTTTCTTTCATGCTCGAGCGCATTTCAATCCAGTATCCCGCGAGTAAACAATAACCACCAAGCGTTGGAATCCAGCCCACCAAAAAATAATTCAAAGGGATCTGAAATACAACCAATGACAACGGCAGTGCAATGAAACCAAGCGCAAAATTCAAGAAAAAATACGCTTTAGCAAAACGCATTTTTAGTTTCTTGAACTGTTGAACCTTGGCTGACATCTAGTGCTTCTATTTGAGTATGACATCATTTTTCCCGAAAAAAGTCCTAATCCGTCTCCTCGAGTTCAATCACAGCGTCATGACCTTCAAACACATCCCTGGCAAGCCGCAACCGCACCACGCTTGGAAACAACGAAAGGCTCGAGACTGCGGACAGCTTGACCCATTCGGGACAATACTGGTTACTCGAGTCTTCACGCTCGGTCATTTCGGGACTGTTGGGATGCAAACTGGGTTCGCCGTCCAACCAACGCGCCAAAAAATAATGCGCCATGCGTTTTGAAGCCGGATTATGGCTTTGATACAACTGCCGCTCGAGCACAAATTTGACGTTGGTTTCTTCCAGTAATTCCCTGGCGGCAGCGGTTTTGATCGGCTCACCAGGTTCAACGCTGCCGCCAGGAATCACGTAATACTCGCCGCGACCTGCTTTGACGCGGCGCAACAAAATAATCTCGAGCAAACCCGAGTTTTCACGCCAAATAAAGCCACCCGCTCGGGTTCGGGCTGCCATGCGCGGTTATTTCCCCTGCCATTTTGCACGACGCCGCTCGAGGAAGGCATTCATGCCCTCTTTTTGGTCGCTGGTGTTAAACAACATGGCAAATTGTTGACGTTCGAGTTCCAAGCCTTTGGAAAGACTGAGTTCAAACGCGGCATTGACACTCTTTTTCGCGGCTTGAACTGCCAATGGTGCTCGAGCCGCAATCTGTTTGGCAAGCTCCAAAGCATTCTCGAGGTATGTTTCGGTTGGCACAATTTTAGAGACCAACCCAAGCCGCAAGGCTTCGCTGGCGTTTAACATTCGGGCATTTAAAACCATTTCCATTGCCAAACTCTTACCCACCACCCGAGTCAGGCGTTGCGTGCCACCCGCGCCAGGAATAATGCCCAGATTGATTTCGGGCTGACCGAAACGCGCACTTTCGCTGGCGATCATGATGTCGCAAGTCATGGCAAGCTCTAAACCGCCACCAAGCACAAATCCGCTGACCGCCGCAATTAAAGGTTTGGAGAAATTGGCGATGGCTTGCCAGTTCCTGACACCTGTATCTTGCAAAATGTTGGCTTCGGTTTTGCCGCTCATCTCAGAAATATCTGCGCCCGCCGCGAATGCCTTTTCGTTACCCGTTAAAATCACCACCCGCACAGTCGAGTCGCTAGCGAAAGCTGTCAGCGCCGTGGCAATCTCGCTCATGACGCTCGAGTTCAGGGCATTCAGAACCTTGGGACGGTTGAGACGAATCAGACCAACGCCGTCGCTGGGGGTTTCAATCAAAATAAGCTCAAAGTCAGCCATGATATTCCTTTCAATGCTTGCAAGAAGTTTAACGCATAAGGATAGGGTTTAAGGTTCGAGCGACAACGGTTGAATTTCAAAAAGCAATTGCGGTCTAAATTCCACCGCGTCACACGCCACAAATTGCAATTTGATGCCCTGCCAATTTGATAAAGCCCTGGTCGGATGCACACCATGCAAATGCCCGTACACCACCGCGTCGGGTTTGGCTTGCTCGATCAAATCCGTAAAGCCGCTGGGCGCAAACGCGCCATTGGTTGGAGGGTAATGCAGCGCGATCACCAATTTTTTGTAGGTTTTATCCTTCAAACTTTGCAGTGCCAACTTAAATCGCTCGAGTTCACGCGCATAAATTTTTTCATCTTCATTCGTGAAATCATCATTGCCAGGACAGGTCCAACCCCTTGTGCCACAAATGGCGGTGTCAGCAATCACAAGGCTGTCGTTTTGCAGCGCTTGAATGCTGGGTGGTAGCGCAGCGCGAAGTTTTGAGATGCTGGGCCACCAGTAATCGTGATTGCCGCGCAAGATAATTTTGCGCCCAGGCAGTGCGCCAATCATCTCGAGGTCGGGCATGGCATCAGAAAGTTTTAACGCCCAAGAAATATCTCCCGCCACGATCACCACGTCGTCTGCCTGAACGATTTCGCGCCAACGTTCAAAAAATATATTCGGATGCCCAGACCAATTGCCGCCAAAAATGCTCATGGGCTTGGGGTGAACACTCGAGAGGTGGGGGTCGGCAATGGCAAAAAGACGCATCAATAGGCTTTCTCGAGCTTGGCTCGGAGGGAATACGCTATTTTATACCCAAAACCTCGAGCGATCTTTTAAAGGCGTTAAAGTGATGCTGTGAACTTGTTCGAACACGTTGTGAACCTGATCTTGCCAGTGCGGTGCGCATTGTGCAGCACGTATCTCGAGGCGGAAATTGGCTTGTGCGCAAATTGCCAGGCAAGACTGGGGACGCCCAAAAATGAAGGCAACATCGTGCATCTGGGGGCATATCACGGGCATCTCGAGCGGGCGGTGCGGGCGTTAAAGTTTGGCAAGAATCGCAATGTTGCCGTTCCACTTGGGAAACGTTTAGCCCAAGGAATTCAAGAAGCTGACTGGAAAGTTGATGCCATCGTCCCGATTCCGCTCTTTGTCTTGCGTCAACAAACACGCGGTTACAACCAAGCTCGAGAACTGGCAAAAAGTCTGGCAACCGCGCTTGACGTACCAAAACTTGAGGTGCTAAAGCGTGTGAAATCCACCAAACGCCAAGCGAGACTGGGCAAAACCGAGCGCTCGAGCAACGTGCGGGAAGCGTTTGAAGTTCTTGCCAATGTTCGCGGTCTCGAGCTTGTGCTGGTCGATGATGTCTACACTTCGGGCGCGACCGCCACCGAATGCGCTTTGGCGTTGATTGAAGCTGGTGCAAAACGGGTGCGGATTGCGGTGATCTCGAGGGTTTTGGAATCAGACAGCAAATCTAAGTCACGCTAAAACCTGTGTTATATTCGCAGTGCAGCCCATCGGCGCGAA
>JAYTKL010000229.1:0-1519 GCA_043730305.1 Deinococcales bacterium
AGTGTTTTTCGAGTTCTTGCTTTTGCTGATCTGTGAGTTGTAATGTTTTGATTGGTGCGCCCATAGCGTTAGTCTAACCTAAATATGCTGGACTACTTAGAACTTAATGCCATGCGGTTATCACCTCGAGTTCTGGATTAAAAATAATAAGTCGTATGCCATAACCTTGAACCACCCGTTGTGCCAGTTCGGTGCTGAAAAAAGTTTCAAAAATCACTTCGGGTATTGCCAAGTATAAAACTCGAGTTGGGTCAACGTCTGTAAGGTTTAGACGATAAATCAGGAATTGTCCGATTGCCAGATGCAAGGCGTTAACCATTGAATCAGCGCCAAAGACTTTGATTTCAACAGCAATTTTTTCACCGTCGTGCTCGGCAGCGATTAAACGTTCTGCTCCAAGATCAATTTGCGATTTGCTCTTACCAACAAAAAATGTGTACGGATCATCCGTTACTTTCCATCCTGCATTCTGAAGCGACTATGCCCGAAGGTGCGTTTTATAGTCAAGAAGGGCTTTTTTGACGGCATCATGGTATTTGTCTTTTGCCATAATTACACTTTGACCAATGCTATTGACTTCACTTGAGTTTGCTTCATAAACGAATTTTACCATCAAAAATCTTAAAATTTGGACACCATAACTGCTTTTCAGGGTTGCTTCAAGCATCAATTTCCACGGCTCGAGGGACGTGAACCCTGCGGCTCGAGGTACGATAAAACCATGACGGAACGCATCGGGATTGTGGACATGGGTTCGGGAACGGCACGGCTCGTGGTTTACCAGTACGAACCAGGGCATTGGTTTAAACTGACCGACGAAATCCGTGAACCCGTGCGCCTCGGCGAAGGGTTCGCCTCGAGTGGTGAGCTGGACAAAAACGCGATTGAACGCGCCCTGGATGCCTTGAAACTGTATGCCGATTACGCGGGTGCGACCAAACTTGGGCGGCTCGAGGTGATTGCGACCAGTGCGGTGCGGGAGGCGGCGAACAGCCAGGATTTCTTGTCGCGCACGACAGGACTCAATCTCGAGTTTAAAGTGCTTTCGGGCGAGGATGAGGCGCGGTACGGGGCGCTGGCGGTGGCGAACAGTTTTGTTTTTGCCAATTGTTGGGTCATGGATTTGGGCGGCGGCAGTGCACAACTTTCCAAACTCGAGAATCGCTGGTTTGTTCGCGGGCAGGCGTATCCGCTTGGTGGGGTGCGGTTGACCGAACAATTTTTCAGGGGCGATAAAACCAATGCCAAAGAAATTTCGGCACTCGAGAAACACGTCAAAACCTTAATGGGATCGCAACTCGAGCGGGTCAAACAAGAAAAAGCGCCGTTGGTGGCAATGGGCGGCACGATTCGAAATTTGGCTCGGGCGGTGCAAAAAGCCAGCAATTACCCGTTTGACATGATTCACGGTTATTTTTTAAGGCGTGATGCGCTCGAGGAAGTGATTGAAAAACTTCTCAAGCTCGAGAAGGGCGAGCGTTCACTGCCTGGGATTCATCCTGACCGTGCCGATGTGATT
>JAYTKL010000230.1:0-3675 GCA_043730305.1 Deinococcales bacterium
GTAGGTAGCGCCGTCTTCGGGTGGCATGACCACGTCAAATTGGTCCAATCCAAGCAATTCCCAAGCCAAGGGACTCAAACCTTCTTTGAACTCGAGGAGTTTGCCGGCACTGCTGGTGGCAAGAATGACGCGCATAAGTGTGTGGCGAGTCTACCGTGTGATGGCTCAAACCAACAAATCTAATTTCATTTTAGGACTCGAGTCCAGCCGCCTTGAAGGCTTCGCCGACCACGAGTTTCGCTTCAGTCACCACTTTCTCGAGGTGAGCTTGTCCCAGAAAGCTCTCGGCGTAAACCTTGTAGAGTTCTTCAGTGCCGCTCGGACGCGCCGTGAACCAGGCGTTTTGGGTGCAGACTTTTAAACCGCCAATCGGTTCATTGTTGCCTGGGGCTCGGGTTAACTTGGCGGTGACCGGCTCGCCAGCCAACTCGGTTGCCGTGACCAAATCGGGCGTCATGCTCGAGAGGACTTTCTTTTGCTCACGGCTGGCTGGCGCGTCCTCGCGGGTGTAAGCGCTGTCCCCAAATTCTTGCTCGAGGGCTTGGTAGTGCAAGTCAGGGGTTTTGCCCGTGACCGCCGTGATTTCGGCTGCCAGCAAACCCAGAATGATACCGTCCTTGTCGGTGCTCCAAGCCGTGCCATCAAAACGCTCGAAGCTCGCGCCTGCGCTTTCCTCGCCACCAAAACCAATCGTGCCGCTTGCCAGCCCTGGCACAAAATACTTAAAGCCAACCGGCACTTCCAGTAAATTCCGCCCAAGCCTTGCCACCACACGGTCAATCAGGCTGCTCGAGACCAGGGTTTTGCCGACACCCATGTTCGAGTTCCAATTCGGACGATTCTGGAACAGGTAATTGATGCAGACCGCCAGATAATGGTTCGGGTTCATCAGACCCGTCGGCGTGACAATGCCGTGACGGTCAGCGTCGGGGTCGTTGCCAATCGCCACATCAAAATGATCTTTTAAACGGATCAGGCTTGCCATCGCGTCTGGACTCGAGCAATCCATGCGAATCTTGCCGTCCTTGTCCACCGTCATAAAGCCAAAGGTGGCATCAACACGGTCATTGACAATCTCGAGTTTGATGCCCAACACATCACGAATCAATTCCCAGACTTTAAGGCTTGCACCGCCAAGCGGGTCAATGCCGATTCGGACGCTCGAGTTCTTGATTGCCTCCAGATTGACCACGTTGTGAAGGTCGTTCACATACGCCGAATCAAAATCGAATTTAAGCGCTTGACCCCAGGCGCTGGCAAACGGCACGCGTTTGACTCCCTCGAGATTGCGCTTTAAAAGTTCATTTGCCCTGGCTTGAATCGCGTTCGTGGCGTTGGTGTCGGCGGGTCCACCGTGCGGCGGGTTGTACTTAAAACCACCGTCTTGCGGAGGATTGTGGCTGGGCGTAATCACGATGCCGTCCGCTTTGATGCTCGAGGCTTTGTTCGCTCCAAGAATCGCGTGCGATATTAGCGGCGTCGGCGTGTACCCACGGTTTTGATCGACACAGACCTGCACGCCGTTACCTATCAGCACCTCGAGCGCCGTGACCCAGGCGGGTTCGGACAGGGCGTGGGTGTCCATGCCCATGAACAATTTTCCTGTGATGCCTTCCGAAAATCGGTATTCGGCAACCGCCTGCGAGATCGCGGCAATGTGATCCTCGTTGAACGACCCCTGCAAACTCGAGCCTCGATGTCCCGACGTGCCAAACGCCACGGATTGCGCGATGTCATCCAAATTGGGTTTTAGCGCGTAATACCCAGTAACGAGCCTCGAGATGTTGATGAGCATCGAATGCGGGGCTTGTAATCCAGCCAGAGGTGAACGTGACATACCAACAGCCTATTACAAACCTTCCCACAGCGCACTTCAAATCTCGAGTAAATTCATTCAGCCACCGTTCAGGTAAAAGAATCAGAATAAACCTCGGACAATCCCTGGAACAAAAGGGATAAATGTTGCATCAGAGTAACGAAAAAAGATGTACCCTGAACTCAGGCACAGGTTGTTTCGTACTTAAGAAATCTAGTTCCTCGAGGCAACCTCGAGACGGAGGTCAATCATGAACTTAGGCGCACCAGAAATTATTGGACTGCTCGTCGTGGCACTTATTTTGTTCGGCGCAAACCGTCTGCCAGAAATCGGCAAAGGCTTGGGCAAAGGCATCCGCGAATTCAAGAAAGCCAGCAAGGAACTGACCGGCGAACTCGAGAGTTCATTCAAAGACGAACCCGTCACAACTCCCGCCAAGCAAAAAACCGAAGCTTAAGTCTAGATCATGGACAGCAACTCGGACGCAGGTTTTAAAGAAGCACCGCTTTTAGCTCACCTCGAGGAACTTCGGCTGCGCCTGATTTACGCGGTCGTGTTCTGGGCGATAGGTTCTGGTGTGGCTTGGACGTACCACAATCAATTGTTTAACCTGCTGCGCAAACCGCTCGATTCATTTATTGCCACTGGCGGCAAAGTCACCATCACGGCATTGCGATTGACCGACCAGTTGACGACCGCGCTGCAAATTTCATTGTTTGGCGGCATTATTCTGGCGCTGCCATTTGTGGTCTATCAAGTCTGGGCTTTTGTTGCCCCTGGTTTGACCAAATCCGAGCGGCGTTGGGGCGCACCGTTTATTCTTGGCGTCGGATTTTCGTTTGGTTTGGGTGCGGCTTTTGCCTACTTTGTGATTCTGCCTTACGCCACAAGTTTCTTGCTGGGCGGTTTTCTGCCAAATGTCACCAACAATTTAACAATAGCCGAATACGTCAACGATATTCTGATGTACCTTGGCATTTTTGGTTTGCTGTTCGAGCTTCCAATCACCATGTTCTTGCTCTCAAAAATTGGCTTGCTGAATCCCAAGCTCCTCTCGAGCATGAGGCGTTACGCAATCTTTGCGATTTTTGCCGCCAGCGCCATTTTGACCCCAACCACCGACCTGGTCAACATGCTGATGATGGCAGGACCACTGATTATTCTGTACGAAATTGGCATTGTGCTTTCTGGCATTGCGGTTCGTCAAAACACTCGAGCACGAAAAGTGATGGAAGCCAACCGGGTCGAAGACGATTTTCAAGACGAAGCATAAATTTGACTTCCGCACATTTTCCCCGTTAGACTTTAGGCACATGCAAGCGACCTCCTACTTTTTTAATTGACACGACCCTCGACTAACCTCGGGTGTCGTGTTTAACTTCGGCGAAAGCCGAAGTTTTTATTTGAGTGTCAGGTCAGAAAGAGGGACGTTATGCCAGACCAAAAAATACAGCAATACCGCGATTCAATTGACAGCATCAACCTCGAGATTCTGCAACTCTTATCCAAACGCGCCAGCGTGGTCAGCGAAATAGGCAAGCGCCAAACCGAAATGGGGCAAAAACATTACGACCCCACACGCGAATCCGAGATGCTCGAGAAACTTGAAGCCGCCAACCCAGGACCTTTTGCGGGTGGCACGATCAAGCAACTGTTCAAAGAAATTTTTAAAGCCAGCCTGGATTTGGAAGAAAAACAAGACAAACCCAAATTGAAATACTCGAGGAAAGCCAAACCCGAAAACACCACGGTTGTCGTTTCCAAGGGCGATGTGCGCGTCGAATTTGGCGGCGCGGAAAAAGTCTTGATTTCAGGACCGTGCAGCATCGAATCGTGGGAGCAAATGGAAAGCACCGCCG
>JAYTKL010000231.1:0-1382 GCA_043730305.1 Deinococcales bacterium
CGAACTCGAGCTTGCGCTTGGCAACCGCGAGACCGGGCTTGAATATTTGCGAATGGCTGAAGAAGCGCTAATCAAAGGTGAAGCCGATGCGTGGCTCAAGCAGGTGCGTCATCGCCTGGATGAAGTGCAACGGAATGTTCAGGGTTCAAAATCCTTAAAGCTGTGGTGAGTGAAATACGATTGCTGAAGCAGCTACTTGAGTGAACTTACGCAGGCTTAACGATAAAACCGGAATCAACTGCTCGCAACCGATTTAACTCAGCCCAAGCAGCCTGAACCGCCTTCAAACGCAACTTCGCTTTCAAAGCAAAATGATTCAACCCTGTCTTCAGCTTCAAACACTCCAACTTCAGTACCCCCACGAACGAACAGAACACGTGATTCACCCTGGACACCACCAAACTTGCCGGACTTGCACCCAACCCCGTGTTTTGCTTCCCAGACTTGTGCTGTTCTTCAACCGGCCATCGTTTCTGATAACCCAATCGAATCTCCTCACCTGTTAAGCCCGTCTCGCTCGCACAAAGGAACAACAATCCCTGATGACCGTTTTCGTGTTTGAAAACCAGTTTTGTCACACTGACATCGAACGGCACGCCTTCAAGACGTGCCAGATAGGGTTTGCCTTCCTCGAGTTCAAGCGATCCCACTGCTTGCAAAGTGCTACCTGCCGTCTCGAGCAGCTTGATCTTCCGATTTTCCTTCAAAGGCGTGATGAATTCCTTGTTCAAATCCATCTTGACCAGACGCATGTTGTCGGCACTGCCGTACCAAACGTCGAACAGCACCGTTTTGAACGGCACTTCGTTCTGCACAGCAGAACGCAAGGTGTCCTCAAGAATCTCGTGTTTGGTTTGCACTTGTTGCCGAAACGGGTTCCCTTTCAAATCCACTTTGTACCCGAGTTTCTTGACCACCACGAAATCCAACGGCACTCGAGCCTTGGGTGCGACGTAGGTCGCATCAACGATGTTGATGCCTTTGACGGTTCTTCCTTGAGTGTGATCGAAATAGTAGGCGATCACGCCAGATTCTTCGCTGTGCGGCTTCTCAACGATCAGATCGTCGATGCTCAGGCTGGCATTTTCGTCTTGAATTTCTCGGATGGTGGGTTTCACTTGTCGCCAGTAGTCTTTGCTGGTCAATTCACGGTTTGCGAGGGATCGGGTGATGCTGTCGTGACTCAGTTCACCGCCCAGGACGTTCGAGAGGCTGGTGGCGGTGGCTTGACCGAAGTTGGTGATCAAGTAGTCGCTGTAAATGTCGATCATCTCGCGGTCCATGCTGGTAGCCTCGGTGTTCATGCGGATGCTGTCAAGCCATCTCGAATTCGGTTGGGTTCAGTTGAGGTTCTGAAACTCGCTGCGTAACTTCAGAGAATA
>JAYTKL010000232.1:0-1206 GCA_043730305.1 Deinococcales bacterium
AGTTGCGTCGCCATCAACATTGACGGCGAAATTCTGGCTCGAGAAAGCATTGCTGGAGATTTCAGCAACGCCGCAAACGCCATCTCGAGTTTGGCAAAATGCGTCAAAAAATTGCAAGCCAACCATGCTTTAAACGCCAGAACCATCCTCGGTTTGGGTGTGGGCATTCCAGGACCAGTTGATGCCAGCAAGGGCTTGGTGCTCAAAGCCCCGAGCTTGGGTTGGGAGAACATGCCGTTGTTAAGTTTGCTGCAAAAACAAATCCCAGAGATTCCAGAAGACCGCATTTTTGTGGACAACGACGCCAACCTGTCCGTCATGGCGGTGTACTTATTCGGATTGCACAGACACGACGGCGACCTGCTGTATGTTCACATGACCACCGGCATCGGCGGCGGTTTGATCCTCGATCATCGGCTTTATCATGGTCAACGCGGTTTTGCGGGCGAATGGGGACACATGACCGTCGCGCCAAACGGTCAAAAATGCTTGTGTGGTAGCGTTGGTTGCGCCGAAACCCTGTTCAGTTTAAACGCCATTCAAAACGCCATCGAAACAGGCACGGGCGAACGCCCAGATTTACAACGCATCCTCGAGCTTCTCGAGCAGCGCCACCCAATTGTGGTCAAAATCATTCACAAAACCGCGATTCATCTGGGAACGTTTTTGGGCAACCTCGCCAATATTTTTGATCCTAAACTGATGATTCTTGGGGGGCGCGTTGCCGAACTTGGCGATGCCCTGATTCAACCTGCCACCCAGGAACTCGAGCGGCGGCTATTTGGCAAAGATTACCGCAATGTCACTGTCGAACGTTGCTCGTTTGGATTGGATTCAGTCACCATCGGCGCGGCAGGATTCGCGTTTCACAATTTGCTGCAAAGCAATACCACCGAATAAAAGTTTATTGAACTTTAGCTCTCAACTCGAGAAACACTGTCCCGAACAGGTGAATCTTGTTTTTAGCCCTGCCTTTATGAAGTCTCGAGCAACCAAAAACTTTACAACCTTAGCAGTCTGTGATACCCTTTTTCGGCTTGGGGTAACCTTTGCATCCTGAACACCGTGCGAAACTGTAAAAGGTTGGTGCATCAGGCGTAACCGCAAGGTTGCGAGCGTCAATGACAGCAGGGGTCGCAAGACTTAAAGAACCTGCCGAGATGCGAGAGTCAGGCTTAAAATTCTTATGCCTAAATCCCGCGTTTT
>JAYTKL010000233.1:0-12356 GCA_043730305.1 Deinococcales bacterium
ACAATCGCACCTCGAGCGTAATCGACCAGTGGAATACCATTTTGTTTGTTCTTACGATTAATTGTTTCTTTGGCTTCAAGAATTGCTTGTTCGGCAGCGCGTTGCAATTTGGGAATGATGCTCAACGTCACCGTCTTGCCCCGAATCGCTTCCTGAACGACACGCTCTGAAACCACCCGACGGGCGGCATCAACCTCAACATTTTTTAAACCGTCTTGACCACGCAAAATGTTATCCAAGCCAAACTCGAGACCGGCTTTGGGCAAAATGTCGGTGAGTGCCGCGCCAGCCTCGACATCTTTAACACTGGCTTGCGACATGTAACCAAGCAAATTTCCTGCCATGCCACCCAGGTAAACCCGTTCGACCCTCTGGCGAACCTCGATGACTTTTTCTTGCCCAGCAAGCCATTCTTGAAGCGGAAGAATGCTGTCCTGCGGCACATCTTTGGTCAAAATGGCAGGCTCAAATTTGTTGGTGACTGTCGGTAACGGCAATTGTATTTTTGCCAGTCGCGCAATTCGATCCAAGAATTTAACCTCGCCACCGTGATAAACAAGTTCAATGGCTTTGCGGTTGGTTGCCATGACCGAACCGTCCGCAGAGTGAATATCGCCCCGCACAGCCCGTATCACGGTCAAATCGGTGGTGTTGTTCTCGCTCGAGGTCACAAATTCGTAATGCCGTACGACTTGCAAATAATACAAACGCCCCATAAACACCAGCAGAATCAAACTCATGAACAATGTCACCCGAATGATTGGGTTGCTCGAGAAACGGATTTTTTCATTATCGCGTTGATTCATGCTAAAAACCTTCATTCTGGCTCGAGTGTTCAAATTTGAGCTTACCCGAACTTGACGTGTCAAAATGTCGGCAATTCTGGGTTTTAAAGCTGGGGTTTGATTTAAGTATCTCCCCGAAATGTTTTAGAGCTTTTTCCTAAAACATTTCCGACCAAAGGGAGGTACTTACAACAGTTGCTCTTCGTTGTTTAACACCCGTCCAAATGCCCAATTTGCCAACCAGTACACCAAAGGCGCAACAATCAGCGTGGTAATGATTTCTGGAATCATGACCTTCAAAATGGAATCACCAGTGATAAAACCTTTGCGAGTCCAATAATTAAAAACAATAAACACAAACCATTTGGAAAGCATGGCAGTCAGCACGACCAGGGCTTGGTTAAAACTGGTCTCGGTGCTTAAAAAACGCCTGACCGTAAAGCCCACAATCACGGCTGCCGCCAGTCCTGCCGCATGAAAACCAAACGCGCCCGCGCCAATGACGTCTTGCAACAAACCAATGGCATAGCCCAAACCCAAACCCCACATCGGGCGAACTCGAGAAGCCAGGGTTAAGGTGGCAAGCAAGAACAAATCTGGTGGGGTGATGGTCGGGACAAGCACGTACAACGCACCTTGCAAACCCCAGACAACAAAAATAAAAATAAGTGGTTTCAAGCTGTAACCTTTCAAAAACCGACAAGACCAAACGCAACTCGTTACTCAAAACCATATTTTACGCACAATATCGGTCAAGGCAAACTGAGAATGTACACTTCTTCCAAAGCACTCGGGTCAACAAAGGGTTTGACCTCGAGCGTCGAACCGAGCGTGTCGCCCCTTGAGGCAATTCGTTTCACAACCACTCCGATTTGCACCGTTGGGAATGCGCCGCCCGCAAAACCGCCAGACAAGACTTTCTGCCCAACTTTGACACTCGATCCTTTGTAATCTTCAACTCTTAAAATTCGTCCCGCAATGCCGCGTCCCAGCCCACGACCTCGTTTTTTGGCGCTTGCCACGGTCACACCAACCCGAAATTCTGGATCGGTCACGGTACGGATCAAGGCGGTTCGTGCCGCCACCTCCTGGACAATCCCAACCAAACCAGAAGGGGTTGTGACCGCCATTCCCGCCTGAATTCCATCTTGTTCGCCCAGCGCCATCACAAGTTGCGAAACCAAACCGTCGTTCTTATAAGAAATCACGCTGCCAATCGCAAAGACCCCAGGCGATTGATAACGCCGAATTTTCGCGGCAGCCTCGAGTTTTTTGGCTTCCTGCTCGAGTTGCGCGAGTTTGGTTTGGGCTGTACCAAGTTGATTTTTTAAGATTTTGTTTTCAACACGCAAGTCATTTTCAAAAGCGATTGTGTCCACCGCATTCTTGGCGTTTTGCGCCAGTTGGTAAAACATTCCCGTGAACGGCGCGATACCAGCCGAGAGCGCGAACGGTGCTGGCGGCACGAAACGCGTTGAAATCAAGGAAACCAGCATCAAAATACCAAACACCAGCCAGAGCCTCGAGTTCATGATGCACCAAATGTTACTAGAAGCCGCGAGTGCATCAATCCGCACCCACAACTTCTGATTTCACCCAGGGCAAAAACTCGAGGTTTAAACTGTGCGCCAATGTGATCATTTTTGCAATGGGTAAACCGACCACGTTGAAAAAGTCGCCCTCGATTTGTTCGACCAGCGCCATGCCCATCTCTTGAATGCCGTAACCGCCAGCTTTATCCAAGCCCTCGCCTGAATTGGCGTAACCCAAAATTTCGGCACTCGAGAGATCACGGAATTTAACTCGGGTTCGTTCAAAACCCAGGGCTTGAGCACCAGGCTTGAGGATGCAAACACCCGTGAAAACCTCGTGCCAATTGC
Organism: Deinococcales bacterium; assembly: GCA_043730305.1. Taxonomy (GTDB): domain Bacteria; phylum Deinococcota; class Deinococci; order Deinococcales; family JAAFIG01; genus JANXTZ01. The sequence goes on from JAYTKL010000233.1 coordinate 2,666, forward strand.
CAGACAGGGTACGGATAAAATCGGCATTCTCGAGCTTGCCAACCGGTTTTTGCAAAATTTGCCCTTCAAACGCCACCACCGTATCGGCTGCCAAAATAACCCGATCTGGCTCGAGCGCTTGAACGGCTACGGCTTTTTTGTTGGCAAGAAATTGCACCAGGGTTTGCGGGTCGGGTTCGGGGCTGTTTTCGTCCACGTCCGCGCTGCGAACGCGAAACTGCACGCCCAAACGGGTTAAAAGTTCTTTACGGCGCGGACTGCCCGACGCCAGAATGATTTGTGTCATTGCTACCTTCAAATGGGAATTTTACCCAGGATTTTCATGCGGGAGATCAACCCAACATCACACTCAGTTTAACGCGAACAGATGAAGCTTGTCTCATCTCCAGATTTCGTCACTCGAGTGTCACAGCTTGCCCCTAAACTAACTCAAATGCCCCTGCTCGAGTTCATTGATGCGCTGGCAGTGATGGCTTGCGGCTTTGCGGCAGCCCAAACGCTGGGTTTGCACCCCGTCGGTTGGGTGGCGTGCGTGTTGGTCGGTCTGGCATCCTGGCATTTTAAACGCACGCGTTGGTACGGTTTGACGCTGTTGTGGTGTCCTGGCATGACCGGGTTTTTAGCCAGCAACCACGATCCACTGACTCGAGCCTGGAGCGCCCTCTTGGGAATGCTTGGCTTTTACGCGATTTGGTGCGTGTTGCAAGCCAGGGATGAACACTCGAGCACGGGTTGGTGGGCGGCAGGGTTATTGGTGATCTGGCAACCGAGCAGTGTCGCGCTGCTGGGCATGACTTTTCTGGCAGTCCAAGCCACAACCCGTTGGCGCTCGCAATTGTCACCAGCTCGAGGAGCGATGCAGCACGGCAACCCGCAACGTTGGTTGGGTGTGGTCGCGTTCGCTTTGATCGTTTCAAGCTCGAGTTTGTTGCTACCAAATCCCGCACCTTGGCGCGTACAAGACATTTTGCTGCCAAACCTCGAGTTACCCGCGCCCAAAAGCAGTGTTTCTTATCCTCAAGCCGATTTCAGCAGACCCGTCAAACCGTTTGAGGTCAAAAGTGTTGACCCTCGAGCGATTGTGGTTGCCATTTTGCTCTTGGGCGCGGTGATGCTGTGGCAATCACAAGCCCGTTCAACCAGAGGTCGGATTTTAGAGCAGGAAGCTCGAGTTCGGAAAAAACCCAAAGCGAAATTTGATTGGCTGCTGGTGTTCGTACTCGCCAGTGTTTTGGTCATGCTGTTCGTTTTTTGGACGATCAAAACCCTCTCGAGCAATGTCATTCCAGTTCAAATACCCCTCATGCCAAATTGGTTCTCGAGCGTGTTGATGGTTGTTTTTGTGGCTGGTTTGGTGATTTCACTGCTGCATTGGATTCGGGTTTTTCTGGCAAAACGCAACCTCAAACCCATTGACATCATTCAGTTTCCAGGCAAGCAACCAAAGTCCCTCGAGCTTCCAGAAAACCGTGTCCGCGCCGCCTACGTTTTGTGGTTGCGCTTGCTTGAAACCCTCGAGTTACCGAGGGAAAAAGTCGAAACACCATTCGAGTTTTCAAGGCGCGTGACGGTACATCACCCAACCTTGCGCGACGCCACAAATGCCTTAACCCAAGCTTACGAGCGTGTCCGTTACGGCTCGAGTATTCTGGAAACCGATGCGCTCAGAGCTGAAGAGGCATTGCAAGAATGGTGCTCGAGTATTGCAACAACCCCAAACGATCAGGGTGCTACAAGTTTGACACTCGAGAACCCCGTCCGATTGTTAGACTAACCCAGTGAATGCCGTCACAGAGCAGCTCGAGCCGACTCAACCTTTAAAGGATGCTGCCTTGGTGCTGCTTTTTACAGCATTGATCGCCTCGGGTTGGTTGAACTGGTTACCGCTCGGTGTGATGATTGCCGCCGTACTGTTGCCGTTTTTGATTCGTCGCAATGCCAAAACGCAACTGTTCGCCCCTTGGGCAAGTGTTTATGCTGGTGCGAGCGCTTTTTTGATGCTGCCACTGAATTTTTTCAACCTGCTCGAGCGACTTTCTTGGATGGCACTGGGGATTTTGCTGGCATTGCTGATCGGCTTGGCATTTGATGGCATCAGGGAACGCAACCACTGGGCATGGCTGGCAGGTTTGATCTTATTGATTCTGAATCCAAGCGCGGCGGCTGTGATTGGCGTACTGGGTCTTTGTGGGCTGGGTGCTCTGCACGCTCGAGCTTCCAGAATTCAGATTGGGGTGAAATTCCAAAATCGTTCTGGCATGATCGTGTTGGCAATTTTGAGCTTGACGATAGCGGCATTTAGTGTTCTGCTCACGCGCCCGACAGGTTTTCAATTGGACGACGCAACGATGCCAGTTTCAAAACCCAAAACAGCCACAAAACCAAAAGCCACAGACACCAGCCCCGAAACTACAAACTCGGGTCGCTCGAGCGTGCAAAAAGTTCAAAAACCTGATGCGGGATTGCAGAATGCCTTGCTCATCATGAATTTTGCGCTGTTGCTGGTCATGATGGCATTGCTATTTGCCTTATTGCGAAATCGAGCAAGACCTTCCAAGGGACGGCGTAAACCCGAACTTTCCGAATTAATTCCGTTGTTCGGGGCATTCATTGTTTTGCTGGCGTTGTTCGTTTGGGCGAGCACACCTCCGCCACGACTCGAGGGTGCAAACAAACCTTCCGAAATTCGGAGTGCAAACCAGAATCCAACTCGAGGCAAACCAACCGATTCACCAGAACCCAAGCTCGAGCAAGCTGGGCGCACAAACCCAATTTTTACGATTTTCATGTTGTTCATCGTGATGGCAGCAGCGTACTGGGCGTACCGAATCACCAGGGAAAAAACTGGAAATCCAATCCCAGAAGAACTTGAACTGAGCAACTCGAGCTTTACCTCCCAAATTCAAGCCACCAATCGCGTGCGTGAAGCCTACAGGGTCTTTCTCGAGCTTTGCAAAGCCCAAAACATCAGGCGTTCCAGTGACCAAACCCCGCTCGAGTTTGCGGCATGGGTTGGCACGCTCTCACCAAACTCGAGCCTTGATGTATCGACTTTGACCAAACTTTACGAACCCGTGCGTTACGGGCAACTCAGTGACGAAACTGGGGCGCTCGAGGCAGAACGTATTGTTGAAGCTCTCAAGCAAAATTTCAAACTCGAGGCACTTTCAGGAGACAAACCATGATTCAAGAATTCGGAAACCGCATCAAACAAAACGTCGCCAAAGTGATTGTCGGAAAAGACGACACCCTCGAGTTTCTGCTGGCGGCGGTGCTGGCTGGCGGACATGTGCTTTTAGAGGATGTCCCTGGAACGGGCAAAACCATGCTGGCTCGAGCGGTGGCGGCGTCTTTGGGACTTGACTTTAAACGCGTGCAATTCACCCCAGACTTGCTGCCGAGCGACATCACGGGCGTCAGCGTGTACAAAGGTACGGGGTTTGAATTTCAGGCGGGTCCAGTCTTTACCAATGTTTTGCTGGCAGACGAGATCAACCGCGCCACGCCCAAAACCCAATCGGCACTGCTCGAGGCGATGAGCGAGGGGCAGGTTTCAGCCGATGGAATCACACGAATGCTTCCAAACCCATTTATCGTGATTGCCACGCAAAACCCAATCGAAATGGACGGCACGTACCGACTGCCCGAGGCGCAACTGGACCGTTTTCTGGTACGCCTAAGCGTGGGTTATCCCGATCAAAGCCAAGAACTGACCATGCTTGAGCGGCTGCAAGGCGATCATCCCATCTCGAGTTTGCAAGCTGTGACGGGCGATACCAGTTTGCTCGAGGTGAGAAAGCAATCACGACTGATTCACCTCGAGCCTGAACTGCGCGAATACATTGTCAAACTGGTTCATGCCACCCGTCATTTGGACGCGACCTACCTCGGCGCGAGTCCTCGAGCATCGTTAGCATTGCAAGGCGTCGCTCAGGGTTTGGCAGGGCTGGCGGGACGAAAATTTGTCACGCCCGACGATGTCAAACGTGCCGCCGTACCCGTGTTGGGGCATCGTTTGATGCTCAAAGCCGAAGCCAGATTGAAAGGCGTGACCCCAGAAAAACTGGTGAAGGACATTCTCTCTAGCGTGGCTGTACCGGTTGAGAAATAAAAATAACTGAATGCGCTACACTAAGACCATGCTCTCCGAAAAAAGAATGACCGTCGAAGAATACCTCGAGTTTGAAAAACACTCCGAGCTTCGTCACGAGTTTACGAACGGTGTACTGCACGCGATGGCAGGAGAAACCAAACGCCATGAAGAGATTGTTTTGAACATTGTCCAAGCGCTGCGCCCAATTGCCAAAACAAAAGGTTGCCGCCTTCAAACCAAAACCATTCAATTGCGCGTCTCGAGCAGCCGCTACCGTTACCCTGATGTGATGATTAACTGCATTCCCAACAGTGATTTGAGGCTCGAGGAAACACCTTGCTTTCTGCTTGAAGTCATTTCCGAAAGCAGTGCCGACATTGACAGCAACAAGAAATTAGCCGAATACACCCGTATTCCAAGTGTGCAACGCTACGTACTGATTGAACAACATTCCAAACTCGCCATTGTTTACAAACGTCAGAATGGTGTTTGGCTGGTCGAAACCATCGAAGAGACTGGCGAAATCGAAATTCCTTGTCTTGAAACGGTCTTGACCCTCGAGCAGATTTATGATGGACTCGGGTTTGCTTGAGTGCTGTTCGCCTTTACCAGCAACCACGCTTTGACATCCAATTCTTTGGCAAAATGCGCGACTGGCACAAGATTAGGCAGACTTATTCCGATTTGTTCCGCCATCGTATTCTCGAGAATCTGGGCTTCACAAGCCTGCAAGCCCCACGGTTGATGCAAAATATCTCCGCGATAAACCGTACCTCGAGCGTCAGAACTGAACAAACAGTAGCGTTCGGTGAGCCAATGCTCGAGCGTGCCTGGTGCGGCGTGGAAGATTTCGCCAATTGGTTTGTACTTGGCTTTGAACCTGGCGGGCGGCGCATTGCGGTGCGTGCGAAAACTCGAATAATCCAACCAACCATTCTCAACTCGAGATGACATTTTCGCATCCATGTACGGCAAATGAAACGCAACTCGAGCGCCACGAACCGCCAGTGGATTCTCGGCATCGAGACTAAAAAACCAGACGCCAGAATGCACACCGTCCGTGACATAGGTGCGCAGGTTCAACTCGAGAAAGGCGTCAGTGCCAGGAATCGGCGGCAAACCTCGAGCATGAATCTGATTCATGCGAAACGGCACGACGCCCAACCACGCCTGACCCTCAAACGTCTGAATGGTCAAACCTTTTGGAATGAATTTTTCTAAGCTGGCGGCAGACGCGGGATAATGCAAGAACGCCAAGTCAAGCCAACGCATGTGCATGACCCACGGACGCTCGGTTTTCATTTGGCGTCGAGGAAACGGGCACGAAGTTCTGGGGTCGGCAACCAGCACGATTCTTGTTTGCCAAAAATGTTGTAACGATAACGCCCAATCAGTTTGTACACGGCGTCACGCAAGAATTTTGGCACAATCTTGAACGCGCTCAACCAAGACCATTTTGCAGGCAAGCGCCGCAAAATCTCGAGCACCGCATCAGACCTGGTAAAAACCTTATCACCGTCAATCAAAACCACGGTGTCCATCGTGGGAAGTTTGTGCAACTCGAGCAATTTTTTACCCGCCTCAGATTGCTGCGAGGCAAATTGAAACACCCCGACTCGGTCGTTGGCAATAATAAATTGCACCACACCGTTGCAGAGGTTGCAAACCCCATCGAACAAAACAATTGTCTTGGCAGCGTCACTCACAAATACAGAATACATAACTCGAGATTTCATCACCAGAGTGAGAAGTCCCTCGAGTGAGGCGTTAAACTGAGCTTATGACTGATCCAATTCTGAAAAAATGGGCTGACCTACTTTGCGATTACTGCTTTCAAATTCAAGCTAGGCAGAGTTTAATGCTGGACACCACCAGCACAGCCTTACCACTGGTGCGCGAACTTCACAATGCGCTGCTGATACGCGGGGCGTACCCTGTGCTAAACCTCGAGTATCCCGAACAAGAATCCGACTTTTACCAGCACGCCACGGACGCGATTCTGGACAAGGTTTCGAGCGCCGAAATCGCGCAAATGCAAGCCATTGACGCCTACCTGGCGATTCGAGCCAGCACCAACACGACGGCACTCTCGAGCGTTGACCCAGAAAAACAAAATCGAGTGCGTCACGCCAACAGCGAGTTGCGCAGAGCCAGAGAAGGCAAACCCTGGTGTGTCACGCTGTATCCAACCCAAGCTTATGCGCAAGACGCGGGCATGAGTCTGACGCAACTCGAGCAATTCATGTTTGGCGCAATGTTCTTAGACCGTCCCGACCCTGTTGCCGCCTGGGGCGAAATCAATGCCATGCAAGCCGAACTGATTCAAAAACTCGAGAACGCCAAAATCGTCAAACTCGAGGCGAACGGCACGGATTTAACGCTGGAAGTGACAAACCGCATCTGGCGCAATTCTGACGGCAAGCGCAACATGCCAAGTGGCGAGGTTTTCACAGGACCACTCGAGACCAGCGCCAACGGCACAGTGTTTTTCACGATTCCCAGCATGGTGAACGGCGTAGAAGTCAGCAATGTCAAGCTCGAGTTTAAGAACGGTAAGGTCATTGCCGCCAGCGCTGAAAAAGGCGATGCTTACCTGCAACGCGCCCTCGAGACGGACGAAGGCTCGAGATTTCTGGGCGAGCTGGGTATTGGCACAAATTTTGGCATTCAACGTGCGATCAAAAACATTTTGTTCGACGAAAAAATTGGTGGCACGGTGCATCTGGCGCTCGGCAACAGTTACCCCGAAACGCTTGGCACAAACAAAAGTGCCTTGCACTGGGATTTGATCCTCGACATGCGCCCACCTGCGGGTGGTGGACGGATTTTACTGGACGGAGAAGTGTTCACCGAAAACGGGAAATTCGTTTAACTCGAGCCTCACAAAACCAAGTGAAAAACTCAAACAGGTCAAACCCAAGCCTTAACAAGAATTGACCAAGGTGTAAGATAAAAACATGTCACTGCCGTATGATTATTTCATCACCGAAGCCGAACGTTTTAACGTCAGGCTCGAGATTATTGCTGGGGCAACAGTCTGGGAAGCCAGTCCAGTTTTTAAACATCAATGGGAAGTGAAACGAATTGCAAATTCTTTTCACCCACTGTCAGGCTCGAGTTGTGAATGTATCGAAACACAAGACACGTTGTTCAAATTTCCTGATGGTTCACTGAAACGCCCAGACATTGCCGTGCTGTGCACCATGCCCGACCTCGAGACTGCGGATGTTGCCCTCGAGTTGATTCCAACGGCAGTGGTCGAAATTATCTCCAAAAATTACGAGTACAAAGACCTTGTGCTTGCCCCACCGTTTTACCTATCCCAAGGCGTGCAAGACATTCTGATTTTCGACCCAGCCGATAAATCTGTACTGCATTACCGCCCCGATCTCGAGCAACCAAAAACCTACATTTCACCCATCACTTTGAAGCTCGAGTGTGGGTGTGAGATTACGGTGTAATGAATTTGCTCGAGTTAACTGATTTGCTTTAAGGGTGCTAGAATTTTGCCATGACCCTTGCCGTGGAAGCACCACAAAATCCACCAGAAGTTCAGCGTCGGCGTTTTACGCTCGAGGAATTTGAACGCATGAGCGACTTGGGTTTGATTAGTGAACAACACGCCGAGTTGCTGAACGGAGAGATTTACGTGAAAGGAATGCAGGGCGGAAGACATGCGTACACCATCGTCACACTCAATGAAAAGATGATTGCACTCTTTCAAGCTCGAGCTTCAGTCGCCGCGCAAGTTCCGCTTATTTTGCTTTCACCGCCGCCCGATTTTGTTGAACCAGACTTAATGTTGCGCAATCTTCCAACTTCCCAATACTCTAACCGCAACGCCAATTCAGAAGATGCCATTCTGGTGATTGAAGTCAGCGATTCGACCCTTGAGCGCGACCAAACCGACAAATTAAAAGCTTACGCTCGAAATGGTATTCCCGAGTATTGGATTCTGAACTTGCACAGCAATCAACTCGAGGTTTACCGCGAACCAAGTGGCGAAGAATACCTGTTCATTCGCAAGTACAAAGCTGGTCAAGCGGTGGCTACGCTCGAGTTTCCTGATTCACTGCTCGAGTGGTGGTAAGTTTAACCCAGCATAAACTCAAGCGAATCCACCAGACCATTGCGCCAAGTCACCCAATTGTGCCCGCTTGGACGCTCGAGATAACGGTGCGTGGAAGACTTATCAAACAGCATGGCAGCAAAACGACGGTTTGCGCCAAGCAACCACTCGAGTTGCCCACACTCGAGCGAAAACCGAACGGGCAATGGCTCGAGGTTCTGAAATTGGCTTAATAACCATTCGCTCGCGCCGCGTTTGTAAGCTTCAGTGGGAACGCCTTGAAACGCGCCCGACTGCGAGACGACCAAACCGAACACGTCTGGGCGTTGCACGGCGGCATAAACGCTTGCCATGCCGCCCAAACTCGCGCCCCACAATCCTCGGGTGTTCGCCTCTCGAGAGACAGGAAATTTTGCCTCAATTTCTGGCAGCGCCTCGGTCAGCAAAAACTCGAGGTACTGCGGGTTCAGGTGGTACTCGAGGGTGCGGTCATTCGGCTCAAGGAAAACCAGAATGGCGGGTTGAATGCGGTTTAAGTGCAGCAAGTTTTCCATCACGCTGCCGAGTTTGCCCGTGCGGCGGTACGCGACCCCATCTTGCACGTAAAAGACTGGGTACACCTGGGTTTCATCAAAGTGCGGTGGCAGGTGAACATAAGCGCGGCGCGTGCCTTCAAAAACCTTACCAGCCCAATTGAGCGACACGGTGCGCCCTTTCGCGGCATCAGTCAAGGGTTCGCGCAAAGGATGCGGTTCGTAACCCTCGAGAATCGCGGCACGACCGTACTTGTACCAAGGGTTTTCAGCCCAAACGTCATTGTCAGGATCGGCAAAAGGTGTGCCAGTTTCGTCCAAAAAAGCATACTCGACAAACGCGGCTTTGGGAAACTCGAGCGTGATTGAACTCCCAACCTCGAGCTTGATGGGTTTGTCCAAACCGTCCGTGAAATCGCCTATCAGGGCGTGCGCGTTTTGGGGTGCAGTGAAAGTGACCTGGTTTTTCAAAATCCGAATCGGCATTGACACGAATATAACCCGCATTACGACAACAAAAAACCCTCGAGAATCTCGAGGGTTTGAAAACTTGAATTTGTCTTAACGCTTGGAGAATTGTGGCGCACGACGGGCTTTTTTCAGACCATACTTCTTGCGCTCGACTTCCCTTGAATCGCGTGAAAGCAAACCGGCTGGTTTGAGTTTCGCACGGTTGTCGGCGTCAATACGCACCAAAGCACGAGCCAAACCAAGTTTGATCGCGTCGGCTTGACCGGTCGGACCGCCGCCTTCGACGGTGATGGTGGCGTCAAAACGACCTGCTGCACCCGTCACACGAAGAGGCTCGAGGGCTTGAACGGCTTTGATGATGCCACGGAAATAATCTTGGAAATCTTTACCGTTAACCGTGATGCGACCCTCGCCATTCCTGAGAAACACGCGAGCAACGCTGGACTTGCGGCGACCAGTACCATAAAAAGCTTCAACGGTCATTCTTTCACCTCGTACTTGGCGTGTGGCAACTCGAGCTTAACG
>JAYTKL010000234.1:0-7030 GCA_043730305.1 Deinococcales bacterium
GGTTTCGGTCGTAAGCGTGAGCAACACGCAAACTCAGCATAATTGTCGCCTCCGAGAAGGATATTAACAAAGCATTTGTTTTGTTACAAGAGGCACAAACTAAAGTCATGTCCTGGACGGTGTTTCCGAATGCTTTTCGGACGAAAGCGTTTACGGTAAAGTTCAAATTGGGTTGTGAAAAGTTGCTAAAAGTCCGAATTCGATTTCGGCACTGGCGTTCAAATCAAAATTTTTAGACTCGAGATGCAAAGCACCACCGCCTCACCGACTGGACTGAGGCGATGCGTTTTATTGGCTTCAATCACCACCGATTCGCCGTTGCGCAAATGCACGAATTCAAGTCCAATGTCAATCACGACCTGTCCCTCGAGCGCCAAATACATGACTTCAACTTCGGCAGTTTCCTCGAGTGGTACATTCAAAAACCAGGTTTCGACGCGGGTGTTCTCGAGCGGAACTTTAAACCCGTGTTGCTGAGCTTTGGTGACCCTCGCCAAGTGCGTGCCTTTCATGCGTGCCTCGTCATGACTCCAGATTACCGTGCCCTGCCTGATGATTCCCTCATGCCGCTCGAGATATGCTGCAAGGCGTGAACATTAAAGCCCTTATTTTTGATTTTGACGGCACGATCTTGGACACCGAAACTCCAGAATTTCAAGCCTGGACGGAACTGTACGGGCAATACGATCAAAACCTGGACATTCAACGCTGGGGCGTCGGTATTGGCACGTGGGGCGCATTCGACCCAATCGCTCACCTCGAGGAACTGACGGGACAAACTTTTGACCACGCCATCATTCACGCCCGCATTCGACCTCGGGTGCTCGAGTTGATTCGGGCTTCAAGCCTGCTGCCAGGCGTGCTGGCGACGCTCGACCAAGCCAAAGCGATGGGTTTACGAGTTGGTCTCGCCTCGAGTTCTGGCAACGAATGGATTTACGGCTGGTTAAAGCATTATTCACTCGAGAATCGGTTTGAAGTTATCAAAACCAAAGATGACGTGAAAGCCGTCAAACCAGACCCAGAATTGTACTTGGCTGCCGCCAAAGCTTTGAATCTTGAGCCGCAAGTTTGTGCCGCGATAGAGGATTCACCCAATGGTTCTAAAGCCGCACTAGCAGCAGGAATGCACACCATCGCTGTACCGAATCAGATCACGCAATACCTCGAGTTTCCAAACGGGGTGCATAAAATCTCGAGTTTGGAAATGCCACTTGTCAGCATTCTTGAGGGACTTAAAAACTGATTTTCTCGGATACCAAAACTCGAGAAACCATTGTCGTACAGGGTGAACACATTCTTGAAAATAAGACGCACCTGACGGGCATTTTCGCAGATTCACCCCTACATCAACTGGTTGGGACATTCTTCAAGTAAATCACGGTTAAGGTGCTTATCGCCCGTGGCTTCAAGCTAACGGAGTTCGTACAAATTTCTCGAGGAGTCACCATGAAAAAAATTCATTCTATTGCGCTGAGTGCGCTTTTTGCTGGACTTGCCATTGCTGCACCGTTGACCATTCGTGACGCCCTTGGTCGCAGCGTAACCGTCAACGCACCAGTCAAACGCGTTGTGGCATTGTCGTTGACGACCACCGAAATCATGATTGACATTGGTTTAAACCCAATTGGTCGTCCCTCGAGCGCAACCCACCCCGAAGCCAAAGTCAAAAGCATTCCCGAAGTCGGCAGCGCCTACCGTCCGGATATCGAAAAAATCTTGGCACTCAAACCAGACTTGATGCTCGGCAGCGTTGGCACAACCGCCGCGCAAGCTCGAGCTTTGGGTGCTTTGAGCGTGCCATTGATCGTGACTCCAGACTCGAGCCTGAAAGACGTGTACGACAATTACACCCTGATTGGGCAACTGACCAAGCAAGAGGCGCAAGCCAAAGTCGCACTGCAATTCTTGCAATCCAAAATCAAGCGCGTGATTGCCAAAGTTCCCAAAACCAGCAAACCAAAAGTGCTGGCGCTCCTCTCGGCGGGCGGTCAGAGTTTCAGCACCACCGACGAAACCTACATCGGTGATCTGCTCGAGAAACTGAGTGCCCTCAACGTTGCCAAGGGCACACCTAGCGCCGACCCGCGTCAACCAGGTTTTGTGGTCTTAAGCCTTGAGCAAATCGTGGTCGCCAACCCTGATGTCGTTCTGGCATTTCGACCCCGCACCGCCACGGGCGCTTACGCGCCAAGTCCACTCGAGAAACTCGAGACGCAACCCGCCTACAAGAACTTGAACGCCGTCAAGAACAACCGCGTGCACTTGCTCGACGCTGACCCGTTCGTGACCGCGCCAGGTCCTCGTGCCGCCGAGTCAATGAAAGTGTTGCTTGGTTTGCTCTACCCCAAAAAGTAAAGCAATCAAATTCAGGTTATCCTTTGGGAACGGGTGCAAATCCGTTCCCCTATTTGTTAAGAGTCTCGAGGAATTCATGACTGAACCCGCCACACCCCCATCTCGTTCTGTGCTGCCGCTCGAGCGTGGCACGGTGATCTTCTGGTTTTTGGCACTTGTTATCGTGCTGCTGATGGTGATTGCCATTTCGCTGGTGGTCGGTTCGTACCCCGTTAATTTGCAAGATGTGCTCGCTTGGGTTTCAGGTCGCGGCGATACTACCCTCAACCAGATCATGGGTGAAGTTCGCGCCCCCAGGGTTTTTTTGACGGTTGTGGTTGGTGCTTGCCTTGGCTTGGCAGGACCCCTCTTGCAAAGCAGTTTCCGCACCACCCTTGCCGACCCGTACTTGCTCGGGCTGGCAGGATTTTCGGCACTCAACGCCGTGCTGTTGCAAGTCAGTGGTTACGCCGGTTTTGGTATGCCCGTACTGGGTGTTCTCGGTGCGCTCGAGGCAGCATTTTTAATCACACGTTTCACCCAAGACACCTCGAGCGAACGCCGCGCTTTGGTTGGCGTCAGTTTCGCCTCAATCAGCGTGGCTGGTTTGGCATTGCTGCTGGCGCTCGGGGCAAGTCCCTCGAGTGCCAACGTCATCGGTTGGGTGGTTGGCGGTTTTTACGCCCAAGGTACGCCGCAACTGAATGCCATGCTGCCAATTGCTGTTCCAGCCATTATTGTTGCCTTCCTGCTCGGACGTGCCGCTAACTTGGTGCAACTCGGCGATGATGTCTCGCAGAATCTGGGTTTGAACGCTCGAGTTGCCAGAAATGGATTGATCTTCCTGGCAGCCGTGTTGACTGGCGTTGCCGTCGGCACGAGTGGCTTGCTGGGATTTGTTGGCTTGATTGCCGCAGGTCTGGCTCGAGCGCTTCTTGGCACGGATTACCGCCGTCTGATTCCCGCCGCGTGTCTGATCGGTGCAATCGCGGTTTCACTCTCAGATTTACTCGGACGCACATTACTGGCTCCAAATGAAGTCCCAGCCGGTGCATTCACCACGCTGGTTGGTGGCATTTACTTGACTTTCCTCTCAAGAAGGGCGCAATGACCACGTTGTTGGAAGCCAAAAACGTTCGCGTTCGTCGCGGTGCTCGAGTCATTGTCGAAGACGTCAACCTCGAGTTTAAAGCTGGGGAAATTACTGCCATCATTGGCGCAAACGGTACAGGCAAAACCACCCTCATCCGAGCTTTCGCAGGACTTGCGCCCCTCGAGCTTCACGACGGCGAAATGCTGCTCGAGGGTAAACCCATGACCGAATTTTCCAAAGCTGGTATCGCCCGTCGCCTTGGGTTTCTTCCCGCCCACTCGAGCGTGCCGTTTCCCCTCACTATTGCAGAACTGATTGACCAAGCCGAACCCAAACCACAAGCTCGAGCCGCCGCCATACGCGCAATGGAACTCGAGAGCCTCGAGTTTGTTCCCATGACCAAACTTTCAACAGGCGAAGCCCGTCGCGCCTGGATTGCCATGACACTCTCTCGAGAAACCAAGATTTTACTGCTCGACGAGCCACTGTCGGGACTCGACCCACGTTATCAGATGCGCCTGCTCGAAACCCTGCAAGAACGCGCCGCCAACGGCTCGAGCATCGTTTTTATCGCCCATGATTTGCCTTACGCCTCGCGGGTAGACCGTGTGATTGCCCTGAACGGTGCAAAAGTGGTTGCTGACGGCACGCCGCTCGAGGTGCTGCAACCGCAACTGCTGCGCGAATTGTACGGCGTTGAGGTTTGGATTGGCAGCGAACCGAAAACGGGTGCGGTGTTCCCACTGCCAATCAAAGCTGTTTAAGCCTGACGCAAGACCTTCTCGAGCGCTTTGCCCTTGGCGAGTTCATCAATCAGTTTGTCCAAGAATCTAACCTTTTGCACCAAAGGGTCTTCAATTTCTTCGACCCGCACCCCGCAAACCACGCCTTTAATCAGCGAGCTATTTGGATGAAACGCTGGAGCTTGGGCAAAAAAAGTCTGGAAGTCGCTTTGTTTTTGAATCTGGTCTTGTAAACCTGTTTCGTTGTAACCAGTCAACCAACAGATTACTTGGTCAAGTTCTTGTCTGGTGCGGTTCTTACGTTCCACTTTTGCCACATACAACGGGTACACACTCGAGAATTTCATCGTGGGAAAACGGTAATCGTTCTTCATCAGTCCTCCTGTAAGTTACTGGGTTTCGCTCGAGTTTTCACAATTTTCGGAATTGGTTTCGGTCTTAAATCCGTGCCGTTAAAATCCGCTTGGGCTTTGGTAAATCCATCTCGAGTTGCCGCAATCACGGCATCAGAAGAAGTTTTAATGACTTGCTCGAGTAACGCGGTTTCAGTGCTTTGAAATCCTGACAGCACCCAGTTTACGACCTCCCAGCCTTCAGGGGGTCTTGAGATGCCCACCTTCAAGCGCACAAACGCGTCCGTGCCGAGTTTGGCGGTGATGTCTTTGACGCCGTTCTGCCCACCGCTCGAGCCGCCAAGCCGAAAGCGCAATCGTCCAAATGGAAGATCAAGATCGTCATGCACGACCAGAATTTGGCTTGGCTCGAGTTTGTGAAATTTTGCGAACGGCACAACGGCATTTCCAGATAAATTCATGAAGGTCAGCGGTTTCATGAGGTGCAATTTTCCAGTTCCCACGCGCCATTCGCCAAGCTCGAGGTTGGGTTTTTTGATCAAACTGATATTGGCGCGTTTTGCCAGTTCCTCGAGCACCATAAAACCAATGTTGTGCCTGGTTTTGGCGTACTGCACCCCTGGGTTGCCCAGCCCGACGATCAATTGAATGCTCATAAGAACTCCAAAAAACACTGTACCTCAATCAAAACTGTACTCCAACAAAAAGAGCGCCCGAAAGAGCGCTCTCGAATTTCAAGATGCTCGAGTTTACTCGGCTTCTTTTTTGCCTTTGGTGATGACTTCTGGTTCTGTGCCCGCAACGACGGCGGCAACGTTCTCAGCGCCGCGTGGTTGGTGAATGGTCAACACGGTGGCTTTTGAATCCGAAACCAGCTTGACGCCCTCTGGCATGACGATATCGCTGGCGTGAACGGGTTGACCCAAGCCAACGTCGGTGATGTCCACCACAAGTTCTTGTGGAATGTTTTTCGGTGAGCATTTGATCGTCAGGGTGTGAAGCACAATGTCAAGCACGCCACCTTGTTCTTTCACGCCACGGGCAACGCCTTTGGTGTGAATTGGCACGACAACCTCAACAGGTTCGTCAGACACGATGATAAAGTCGGCGTGTTCTGGAATGCGCTTGCGCTTGTCCATCGCAACGGCTTTGACCAGTGTCTCGAGGCTGTCACCATTCTCGAATTTCAGGGTAATGACACCGTGGGTGCTGACGGCACGGAAAACCTTATCGAAAGCTTTGCGCTCGAGGTAAATTGAGCGGTTGCTTTTCTTGTCGTACACCACTGCGGGCAGCATTCCATCAGCGCGTAAGGCACTGGTTTTTTGCGAACGGTCAAAGACATTTAATTCCATTTGTAATTCCTCCAACGCCCGTTATTCCAGGCAGCCTTGGAAGTGTACACCATGAAGCCAGTTCTTGGAAGAGCAAAAATAAACAGATTGTAGGGGCGACCCTCGTGGTCGCCCCTTGGCACAACGATTTTTTAACATGAAGCTCGAGATTTCTAGATTTGATGAAATGTCATTTCAAAGCTTTCCATGCTTTGCATTTGGCTGGAGATTCGCGTTTAACTTGTGCCACTCGAGATTTTGACTGCATTTGTCAACTCGAGGAAGTCATGATACTATCTCAATTCGGTGTCGTAACCTTGGTAGGGGTACGATCCTCGGAGTCGCCCTCCGAAACAGTCCAATGATATTCCCCCGAAAATCAGTACGGACCTGAAAAGTGGCAAACCATTCTGGGCTTAATCGTTCAGATTTCGGAGGATATCCCGTGTTCAAAACTTACCTTCCCCAAAGAACCGAAGCCAACTGGGTCGTGATTGACGCGACTGGGTTGACGCTGGGTCGTCTGGCGACCAGCATTGCCACGCTGATTCGTGGCAAACACAAACCCGATTACACCCCGCAACTCGCCAATGGCGATTTTGTGATTGTGCTGAATGCCGAAAAAGTCGTTTTGACTGGCGGCAAGCTCGACACCAAGGTCTACACACGTTACAGTGGTTACCAGGGTGGTCTCAAAAAAGAAACCGCTCGTATTGCGATTGAAAAGCACCCAGAGCGCATGATCGAACACGCCGTGTTCGGTATGTTGCCAAAGGGTCGTCTTGGTCGTTCACTTCACACGCACTTAAAAGTCTTCCGTGGCGAGAACCACCCGCACGCCGCGCAAAAACCCGTTAAGCTCGAGTTGCCACACGCCAAGTACGAGGTGAAAGAATGACCGTTGAAGCTTTTTATGGTACTGGTCGCCGCAAGTCCAGCGTTGCTCGCGTATTTCTTCGTAATGGCGAGGGTCGCATCACGGTCAACGGTAAAGATTTCCAAGATTACTTCCGTGGCATCATCAAAGCCGTTCAAGCCCTCGAGCCTTTGCGCGTAACCGGTGCAGCAGGTCGTTTTGACGCGACCATCACCGTCGAAGGCGGCGGACCTACCGGTCAAGCCGATGCGATCAAACTTGGTTTGGCTCGCGCTTTGGTGCGTATTGACGCC
>JAYTKL010000235.1:0-3974 GCA_043730305.1 Deinococcales bacterium
CATCCTGACCGTTCAACCCTTCGGCAACACCCTTTTTGTGCTCGAGATTACCGGCAGTGAGCTGAAAGCCGCTTTAGAGAATGGCGTCAGCCAATGGGAGGCGGGCGCAGGGCGGTTCATGCAAGTCTCGGGGCTAAAATACACTTTCGATCTGGCACAAAAACCAGGCTCGAGGGTGACCGACGTGCAAATTGGCACTGCCAAAGACGGTTTTAAACCACTTGATGCCGCAGCAAGCTTCAAAATAGTCACCAACAACTTCGTGGCTGGCGGCGGCGACGGCTTTGACGTCTTCAAAAATGCCAAAGGTTCAAGGCTTGATACTTACCTGCCCGATTACTCGGTGATGAGCGAATACGTGCAATTCCTGAAAACTGTAGATATTGGACTTGAAGGACGAATCACCATTCTGAACGAACCAAAAGCTTAAACTCCAAACCCATTGAAAGCTCGAGCATGGTGCTCGAGCTTTTGTTTTTTCCGCTTGTCAGCTTTGAAAGCCTGTGATAAACTCGTCCACGCCAAACCAAGTTTGGACAGGCGAGGGTTGTTAGCTCAGCCGGTAGAGCGATGGTCTCCAAAACCATAGGTCGTAGGTTCGAGCCCTGCACGACCCGCCAAAAGAAAACCCCGTGATAAACGGGGTTTTTGCATTTCAGGATTTCTCGAGTTTGGTGCTTTTTCTCGAGCGTGACCAACGCCGTGACCAACAGGACGTTAATTCAGGGGCGAAACACCCACGGCTCGAGCTTTCACCGGAACTGAAAACAGGTCAATCACATGCTGACGTTTTTCAGACTCGAGCACGTGACGGTAAATGCGGTACGTGGTTGCAATGTCAGCGTGTCCAAGGTTCTTGCTGACCACTTCAATAGGTACGCCAGAACGCAAGGCAAGAGTCGCGTAAGTGTGGCGTAAATCGTGCGGTGTCAGATGTGGCAAGGCTTCACCGTCTTGGATTAACGCTTCAATACCTGGTCGTTCAATCGCCTTGAACATTCTGTGACCTCGAGCCACGCCGCGCTTGTCGGGTTCGTTGTAAAACTCCCATGAACTCCACTTTTCAATGTCGCTCACAGCCCGTTCAAAGTTGTCAGGATGTACCCATTCACCCGTTTTGGTTGTAAAGACCGCGCCCGTATTCTGCCAAGCATCTTCGGCGGTTTCACGTTCCTTAACTTGCATTTGACGATGTGCCTCGAGCGCCGCCTTGAGGCTTGGCAGTATCAAAATGTCACGCTTTGAATGGTCGGTCTTGGTCAGTTCGGCTCGAACGGGTACGCCTTTATTTGCGGTTGCGGTGTGTCTTATCTGAATCAAGCTTTTCTCGAGATCAATGTCTTGCCAGCGTAAACCCATCACCTCAGAACGCCTTAAACCGATGGAAACCGCCGTAAAGACAGCCACCCAGAGACGGCATACACCCGCTTGAAACAACGCTGTCCCAATTTCGTGTAATCTTGCTGCTGGTTCAAAGTCCAAAGCGATATGAGGGCGTTCGGTGCGGTGCTTCTTAATCGGCTTGACCGCTTCCGCTGGTGACACGTAAATAATTTGGTCGGTCACAGCCTCACGTAAAACGGTTTTTAATCGCCCTCGAGCGTGTGAAACAGTACGGCTCGAGAGTGGCTTGCCCGTGTCAATGAGTTTGCCGTCTTTACGACGTTTCGCGCTGGTGGTTGAAAGCTTGGTCAAAGCGTTTTTGATGTCGGTAGGTTTCAAATCCTTCAAACGCTTCTTACCAAGCATCGGCATGACAAGACCCAACTCGTGCTTGTAGGTATCTCGAGTGACTTCACGAACATCAATTTGCTTAAGCCATCGGTCAGCGTAATCCGATAAGGTCACTTGGTCAGGGCTTGCCAGAATACCGCGTAAGTTATCGCTTTTGACTTGGGTAAGTGCATTTTCGGCTTGCTCTTTGGTGTCAGTGATACCACTGGCAAGCGTGTTCTGGTCAGCATCACGAAGTTGCCATCTGTAACGATTGCCCTTGTACTTGCTGATAGACCCGCGCCCGTTACCGCGTTTGTCACTGACCGCTTGTTTTTTCTTGAGTCTTGCCACGGTTCACCCTCCAATCTCGAGCATGGCTTTGACACCCTCGAGAATAGGCTCGAATTCTTCAGGCTCGAGTACACACACTTGTTTGTTCAAGCGTTGCGGGTCAAGACTGCGAATGTGCATCACAAGGGCTGTACTGTCCAAGGGGATGCCTCCAACTCGAGCGTTGATTCTTGGGGCGAGAACGCCCGTCAAGGTCTGGCTGCGGGTCAAGGGCGCAATCACGTAAAGAGGTCTTGAGCGGCTTTTGGTGATGGTTGCCAAACTCGAGAGTACAACCACGGGACGCAAACCGCCCTGTTCGCTGCCCGTGATTGGCTCGAGGTTTGCCATGACCACCGCGCCGCGTGGATACTTTCGGTGTGCTGTGGTCATTGTGCCGCCTGTGCGAAAGCGTTTGTCCATTTCGCAACGTCTTTAGGCTTTTCGTTGCGTTCCACATCCTCGAGCATGGCTTTCAAATCGCTGGCACTCGAGTTTAACCAAGCCTCTTCTGGGTCGGGTTGCACGGGTTCTTCTATCACCTCGAGCAGATCGTTAGGGGTAACAGGTTTACCCGTGAGACGGGCGAGGGCAACCAGAACCGCGTTTAAGGTGTTGAATCGAACGCCGTCAACCTCACCCGCCGCCAGTTTGTAGAGCGTGGTACGGCTCACCTCGGGACATTCTTTCTCGAGACGGTAGACGCTTAAACCGTTTGCATCAAGGCAATCTTTCAATCGTAGTTTAATCATATCAAGTTTAAGTATAGCATAACTGCTTATACTTGACATAGTTTAACTTTAATTGTACTATTAGGCACTCAAGAACGCCGCCCTAGAAAAGAGACGTTCTCGAGAATCCCAAACAGATGTAAGGAGTCAATAACATGCTACAACACGTGAGCAACACCTGCGCTACCATCGGTAAATACCGCAATTTGACAAGCACTGACTGGCAAGCTGTTCAAAACCGAATCTCGAGCACCAACGGTAAAGCCAGCATCACCACATCAAACGGGCGCGAAGTGAGTTTTACTCGAGCGGAAGTGCAATATCTCAGTCAGAAGTACAGGACGGTTTAGCGCCGCTAAATGACTTTACTCAGACCCTAACCTCGAGAATTCAAAAGAACCCGCCCTAACTCGAGGGCGGGTTTTTGTTCTCACGGGCGCATTAAACACAAGTCGAATTGAACAAGTATCAGTCAATTATTCAACATCTATACGATTTCATTTTATGCTCTATACTCACCCGTTTTTGCTTTACAGGTCACGCTAAACTGTTCAAAAACCCTCTTTCCATTGACCTGAAGTGCAATTGAACCGCTCACGGTTTTAGTTGAACCACGAACAAATACACTGGCACGAGTCTCGTTAAAAATAACTGAAATATTGAACAAGTCATAAACCCATTCGGTTAGGGACTCCGAATAATAAATGCTTGTTTTTGCTACTAACGCATCTTGGAGCAATGCTCGAGGTGAGACAGGAGTGTTTGCTTGTCCTAAAGAACGATCCGAAAATCGTGTGCCATTATGAATTACGCCACTGCTTGAACCATCTGGAAGCCGCAAACTGGTTTCATCCCAAATCACAACCACTGTTGAATTTGACGTGTTTTTCAGGTTCAAATCCATGCTTTCGTATGGTCTACTGGCAGTCAAAGAAAGCGTGTATGCGTTGCGTTTTAACGTACTGGTTGAACACTTAGGAACACTGTCTTTGGTGTAAGGGAAAATCTGTGCTCGAGTTTTGGTTTTAACGAGTGGTAATTTTTTGGGTAGTGAAGCACGAAGTTCAACATTTTTTGACTCATGCTCAATTAACAACGTCAACTGAAATGTCAAGAGTTTGTGGACTTGGAGTTCCGAGAGTCATATTTCTCCTCAAACACCGTTGGTGCTAAGAAGCTAAGGCTCGAGTGCCGACG
>JAYTKL010000236.1:0-1020 GCA_043730305.1 Deinococcales bacterium
GAAAAACGCCTTGAATCCTTTGACAGACCCAAGACGAAACAAGGTTAAATTTGTTTTGTGTACGGTATTTTATTCCAACGTCACCAAGTAATCGTACAAATCCGGTCCGCCCGTATGCACTTCAACACCCAGTTGCGGCATTTCAGAATTGATGCGGGCAAGCAAGCCTTCAGAAGTTTCACTGGTAATATTTGGACCCGTGAACACCGTGACAATTTCTTGACTGACGTAAGCGCCCTTCAGCATGGTCAGCACGGCATCTTCGCTCGAGCCGCCGTTTGTCACGAGCACATCGTCACGCAAGCCGATCACGTCGCCCTCGGTAATGTCGCGTCCGTCAATGCTGGTGGTGCGGCTGGCGTGCGTGACTTCAAAAGTGGTCACTCGAGCGGCGGCATCCTGCATTTCTGGAATCAAATCTTCAGCGTTGCTGCTGCCATTGAACGCGAGTGCTGCACCCAAACCTGCGCCCAAAGTTTTGGTTGGAATCACGTGCAGGCGTTTGCCGCTGCCGTCGCTGGCGGCAAGTTCTTTGGCTTTTTCGGCTGCCATAATCACGTTTTTGTTGTTTGGCAGCACGATCACATCGTCGGATTCGACGCTTTTGGCGGCATCGAGAATATCTTGAACGCTCGGGTTTTGGGTTTGTCCGCCCGAGACAATCCGCACGCCAAGGCTGCGGAACACCTTGACCAATCCGTATCCCGAGACAACTGCCACGGCTGCCGTCGGCGGGGCATCTTGACGGCTTGCAGCGCCTGCCATCGCCAAGATTTCGGTGTGTTGTTGGCTCATATCCTCAATTTTGGAACGCACCATCTTGCCGTGACGCGCCACGAGTGCCAGCAGTTGGTCTGGGTCGTCGGTGTGAATATGCCCTTTGACAAAACCTTCCGCGCCAACCACCAGCAGAGAATCGCCGTAAGGTTGCACGAGCTCCCGAATTTCGGGCGCGGTTTTGGTGGCATTCTCGAGCAGGAATTCGGTGCAGTAGCCAAATTCTTCGTTCTCGAATTGATC